>CALZDK010000136.1 GCA_945637645.1 uncultured Prevotella sp. | reverse complement strand
AACATCATTTTTTTTACATGGAATTAAAAAGAGTAGTTGTAACAGGCATGGGAGCAGTTACTCCCGTCGGCAACACTCCAGAGGAGACTTGGAACAACCTCGTCAACGGAGTGAGTGGTGCAGCGCCTATTACATTATTTGACGCGTCAAAGTTCAAGACACAGTTCGCTTGTGAGGTCAAGAATCTCAACATCACCGAATTCATCGACCGTAAGGAAGCCCGTAAGATGGACCGCTACACACAGCTGGCAATGATTTCGGCAATGCAGGCCGTAAAGGACAGTGGCATGGACCTTGAGAGCATTGACAAAAACCGCATCGGAGTGGTTTTCGGTGTGGGTATCGGCGGTATTAAGACCTTCGAGGACGAAGTGAAATACTACGGTGTCCACGAGGAGGACGGACCAAAGTTCAATCCGTTCTTTATACCAAAGATGATTGCTGACATCGCATCAGGTCAGATCTCTATACATTTTGGCTTCCACGGCCCCAACTACACAACAACATCGGCTTGCGCCTCATCAACAAACGCACTCGCCGACGCCTTCAACCTCGTACGTCTTGGCAAGGCAAACGCCATTGTTGCCGGAGGTGCCGAGGCTGCCATCTGCGGTTGCGGCGTAGGCGGTTTCAACGCCATGCACGCACTGAGCACCCGCAACGAGTCGCCTGAAACGGCATCACGCCCATTCAGCGCAACACGCGACGGATTCATCATGGGCGAGGGCGCTGGCTGCCTCATTCTTGAGGAACTGGAGCACGCCAAGGCACGCGGAGCGAAAATCTATGCAGAGATGGTTGGCGAGGGCATGAGTGCCGACGCTTACCACATCACCGCTTCTCACCCTGAGGGTCTTGGAGCACGTCTCGTGATGGAGAACGCTCTTGCCGACGCCGGTCTCAAGCCAGAAGACATCGACTATATCAACGTTCACGGCACATCAACTCACGTTGGAGACATCTCAGAGGCAAAGGCTATCAAGGAAGTTTTTGGAGAGGCTGCCTACAAGCTCAACATCAGCTCAACCAAGTCTATGACCGGCCACCTTCTCGGTGCTGCGGGAGCTGTTGAGGCAATGGCAACTATCCTTGCCGTAAAGAACGACATCGTTCCTCCTACTATCAACCACGAGGAAGGCGACAACGACGAGGAGATTGACTACAATCTGAACTTCACATTCAACAAGGCCCAGAAGCGTGAGGTGCGCGCTGCCATCAGCAACACCTTCGGTTTCGGCGGTCACAATGCTTGTGTAGTATTCAAGAAGTATGCTGAATAATAAACTTTTCGATAGAATAAGGCTCCCTTTCCGCAAGGAGAAGGAGCTTTTTTCTTCGCTTTACCAAATCCTCGGTTTCTATCCACGAAAAATTGAGCACTACAAAATGGCGCTCATGCACAAGAGCGTGGCACGACGCAACGCAAAGGGAAGGCCAGTGAACAACGAGAGGCTCGAATTTCTTGGAGACGCCATTCTCGACGCCGTGGTGGGGGACATCGTTTATCGCCACTTCGAGGGAAAACGAGAGGGATTTCTCACCAACACGAGAAGCAAACTCGTACAGCGCGACACTTTGAACCGCCTGGCACAGGAAATGGGCATCGACCAGCTCATTCTCTCCTCCGGACACAACAACACCCACAACAGCTACGTCGGCGGCAACGCTTTCGAGGCTCTCGTGGGAGCCATCTATCTCGACCGTGGCTATGAGGCTTGCATGAAGTTTATGCAGCAACGCATTCTCTGCAAGCTCATCAACATCGACAAGGTGGCTTACAAGGAGGTGAATTTCAAGAGCAAACTCATAGAGTGGAGCCAGAAAAACAAGGTGCATCTCGAATTCTCCCTCGTGAAACAGTCGAAGGACGACACAGGAAGCCCCACATTTGTGTATAAGATACGCATAGAGGGCCTCGACGGTTGCGAAGGGCGAGGATACTCGAAGAAAGAAAGTCAGCAGTTGGCTGCAAAGCTGACACTTCAACGACTGAAACGCGAGCCACAGTTCATCGACGCCATATTTGCTGCAAAAGGAAACCGCACCAAGATGGAGGAAGAACCAGTGCTCAACGTACCCGACACTGAGGAGAAGCAAGACTTCATTATTGCGAAAAGCAAGGAAGAAAGCGCCCCAGTTCCAACGGAACAGAAACAAAAGACCAAAGCTGTCGAAATGACCGAGAAGGTTGTGTCAGTAACAGTAGAAACTGACGAGTTTGACCTCTCCGACATTACGACAACGCCGAAGGAACAGACGCGTGAGGAAATAATTGCCGCTGCCGAAGCCGCAGCGTTCTCCGAACAGTAAGACAAGCGTAACAACAGAAAAGGAAGTCGGACATTCCCGTTTGCGGATTGTCCGACTTCCTGCGTTTTGAATCCATTTTTGATATAAGGAGGATTCTAATAATCCAATCTTATTGAACACTGAAAGAACCATCTGCCTCAACAGATATTTTCTTTGTGACTATTCCCAAAAAATGACGATAATTCCCCCAAAAAACGACATGTTGCCGACGACGGAACGTCTGTATTCACGTGAAGATTTCTTCAACCGGTTTTATAAGTGGCTGTCTTCACGTGAAGATGGTTATTTTTTCCAAAAATGGGCTGTCGTAGGTCTATTACGCCTTCAGCGAAACACGAAACCTCGAGCCTTTTGCAGCGTAAGTGCGGTCCAGCTCCACCGTGGCACCCATGCGCCTTGCTATCACTCTCACCAGCGGGAGCCCGAGGCCTACGCCGGGCACAAACTCGTCCTCCTTGAAGAAGCGGTCGAAGATGCGCTCATCGTCGCTTTCGGGAATGCCCTTGCCCGTGTCCGCCACAGTAAACACTGTTTCGCCGTCAACGTCCGTGTAGCACTCCACGCTGATGAAGCCCTCTGCGGTGAACTTCACCGCGTTGCCCACCAAGCACTGCAAAATGCTCGAAAGCCCCTTTCCGTTGGTTTCCAATGTGTCCGTTCCGCTTCGGTTGCTAAACGTCAGCTCCACGCCCTCCGCCGGTCGCGGCACTATGGAATCCACCTCACTGTACAAGGCAGCTATGGACACCATCTCGCGTGGCAGCGGCTCATCGCTGCTCTCATATTCTGAAATCTCGAGGAACTTGTTTATCAGTCGAGTCATGTAGGTTGTCTGGTCGCCGATAATATCGTTATACTGCCGCTTCTCGTCGTCGGAGAGCTGTATGTTCGGGTCGGTGAGCAGCTGCACGAAGCCGTAGATTTGGTTCAGCGGCGTGCGTATTTCGTGCGACATGCTGTTGATGAACGAGTCTCTCATCTGCTTCGCCTCTTCCATGCCCGTCTTTTCCTGCTCGCTGATTTGCCTCGACCACTTGCGGTATTCCTCCGCGTGGATGCCGAAATGGGTGTAGAACTTCTTGGAAAAGTCGGCTGAGTCCGTAAAGCCCAATGCCGTGGCAATATCGTCCATCGGCATGTCGTCCTTCAGCATTCCGAGACTCTGCATTAGGCGCATCTCGTCGGGATCCACGTTCTTCGCGTCGTCGTTGATGCGCAGTCGTGTCAGTTCGCCCTCTTTCTCCATCATTTGATTGATTGTTGAGACGATGGTCTTGTTGCGGCGGTTCACCTTGCGGTTAAACATCAGCAGCATGACAATGAACACAAAGGCAAGCGCCAACACCACCGCCACGACCACGAAGATGCCCTTGTGCCACGACAGCTGCGCGTCTTTCTCCGCCAAGAGGCGTTCCTTCTCCTGTGTCTCATAGATTTTCGCCAGTCGCGCGCCGTCCTCCTCGCTGTTGCGTTTGGCAATAGAGTCCTTCACGTTGCTTATCACCTCCGCCTTCTCGAAAGCCTCGCGGTAGTTGCCCCGAGCTTTACTTATATATTTCTCGTATTCGAGCACATACCCCACGAAAAACTCTGAGAGGGTATCGTTGTTTGCCACTGCGTTTTCTCTTATGCTGGCGGTCATCTCCGCAAGGCGTTTCACATCACCCACGTTCAGGTAATGCTCCGAAACGAGGGCCTCCACGAAATTCGTTCCCGCAAGCTGCGACTTCTGTATCAGCGCGAGATATTTCTCCGACTCCTTTGTGTTGCCCGTCTTGTCGTAGTACTTCATCAGCAGTCCGTAGGTGTGGAGCTGGCGGTATTCCACCGCCCCGTCTATAACGTCGTCCACCGCCTCCATCTTCTTTGTGATGTTGAGCAGGTCAGGAATCAGCCGTCCCGCCTCGTCGTATCTTTTGGTTGTTATGAGGCTTTCCATGTAGTTGCCCACGAAGGAGTAGGCGTTGTTAACCTTCCTGAAGTCAACATCTTGGTCCAACGACTTGAGAATTTCGTCCTTTCCCTCAGCAAAGAGTTTGAATCCTTTTTCGTCGTCGCCAAGTTTTATGAGGCTCAGCGCCAAGGCTTCCGTAGCCGACACCTCATACTCTTTGACATTGTTTCTTTTTGCCAGGTCGTAGGCCTCCTTCGCATATTTTATGCTTTGGGCGTATTGGCTGTTTTGGTTGGCAATGTCGGCAAGTGTGTTCAAAATCGTGAAATGGCATTTCACGTCTTTCTTTAGCTCTACGGAGTCCTTCAATACCTGTTTGCCATAATATTCCGCCATCTTCATATCGGAGAAACCGTTTACATAGATGGCAAAACGCAAGTAATTCAGTTCATACGGCAACGCTTCCTTGTTCATCTCCATTGTGTCGATGATAGCAAGGGCGCGGTCGGGCTCCTGAAGGCTTATTTTGGTGATATACTCTTTCACGTGTGTACTGTCAGTTCTCTTAGTGTTACCCACCGTCCGCTTGTCTGAACAACTGGCGAAAGTCAGCAACACCAAAAGTGCCGATAGGGTCAGTAGCTTATTCATATATCATCCTTTTTTCTCTATTTCCTCAATCTCATGCTTCAGGCATCGTGG
>CALZDK010000135.1 GCA_945637645.1 uncultured Prevotella sp. | reverse complement strand
ACAAGCCTCTGCAGTAGCAACACTTATGCTTCACTGTGGTTGTGCTGTTCAGATGGAATATGGCGTTGCTGGATCATATGCCATCACAAGTAGTACCTCACATGTGCTTGGAGCGTATTTCGCTTACGACAAATCCACTCTTGCTTTCGTGGACAGGTGTGATTACTCGTTGGAGGAATGGTGTAGTATTATTGACCACGAACTTTCGAACAACCGCCCGATAATTTATGAAGGTCGCACGCTGAGCAATGCAGGTCACGCTTTTGTTTGCGACGGAGCCAATGGCGATGGTTTCTACCACATCAACTGGGGATGGAGTGGATCTGGGAACGGATATTTCGACATCTCACTCCTTAACCCATTTGATGCTGAAAGCACAACAGGTGCTGGAGGATATAATATAGGTATGGGAATGACGATAGGTATAAAGCCATCTACTGAAGAAGGAACTGCACCAATAGCTAAAGCTAAGGGCTTAAATGCCTATGTAAAAAGTGTTGATATGGAAAACCGTACTGTAAACGTAGATGTTTATAATCTGTCATATAATGATTTTACAGGTTGGGTGGCTTTGGCTGTAAAGGAAGGTACAGGCCACAAACTGATTTCAGGCAAAACTACCTCTTTAAAATTTTCTGCCCAAGCTATTAATGGAGCTTTTAATATTAATAGTTCTTCACTGACATTCAACCATAGTTTTCCTGTGGGCACAACAAAGGTATATATGGTATATGGAAGTGGGGAAACAGTGATTGATGAATGTGGTGGCAAATATGGAAAACCGCACTTCTATGTCACGTCAGATGGAACAACTACAACATCATCACTCACAGGCTATTCGTTGTCTGCTACACTGTCTTCCGATAAAACTATTTATAATGGAATAAACAACGGCCTGACCCTAAAAGTGACAAATAGCGGAGTGGAGGAATACCTTAACAATGCGAAAGTATATATATCAAGTACAGATACAAAGCCAGATGAGGCTTCGATCACTTTGTATTTGGCAGTGCCTGCAAATGGAGGAACCACAACTCGCGTCCTGACTGTTAACCCATCAGAGCAAGGCGACTTGTATGTTTGGGTTGACGATGGCAATGACAATTCTTTGATTACCGCGCAGAAATTCACTGTTGAAGCAAACTCAGATCCAGTACTTACTCTCGTCGCCGTAGAGTCTAACGCCACTGCCGACAGATACGAGACAAACAATGCATTTATAAAAAATGATAGTGCAAAATATCGTGTCAAAGCACCAAAGACATTCGATGAATCTGCAACATTTACGTTCAAAATGGAAAACACCGGTGGAGCAACAAATTGCAGTGTGCTAATGCAATTAGAAGGTTTTGACGGGAAAGGACAAATAGTTCAAAAAATGGTAACTGAACGGATAGAAAAGAATGAGACAAAGACATTTACCATAACGGCAACCCCTGAGGAGGTTGGAAGTAGATATATAATATGTGTTTTCTGTATTTTAGTCGGTGATCAATATACTTCTCCGACATGTTCTGAGTCTTTGAAGGAATTATCAGTCTTATCAATAGATCCTGAAGGAGTAATAATCACGCTTGACAAGAACTACTCCGCAGTATATGTTCCCGAAACAACCTCACACGCCACCAACCTCGGCAACAACTCCACATATTGGGCAACATACAGCAACCAAACAGCAGACACTGAGCTTGGTGTGGAGACAGGAAGGGAGCTGACACTATACAACGTGACGGTGAGCAACGGACAGATGGCACTGACCCCACGCACCGGCGACTATGCCTATAAAGTGGCTAAGGGCGAGGCGGTTCTAATGAAGACCGACGGAGAAAATGTTAAGGTGGAAGAGATTGGCACTGAAAACGGCTTGGCTATACAAGGCAGTAACGACCTTAAAGCCACACCTGCCGAGAATAAGTCAATTCAGGCTACAGATGGTAAGATATTCTACCGACTTACCTACAGCAACATGGACTCTAAGAAGGACCTCGGCTTCTATAAGGCTGTAGCCACAGTAGGTGGCACAAAACATACCGACGGATCGTGGATAAACGCCACGCCAAACAAGGGCTACTTAGACATTAGCAAAACAGCCGCAACAGGTGTCAACGCATCGTCACCGACAAGAGGTTTCATCTTTGACGGCGACGACACCACCACTGCCATCGACGACATAAGCGTGACAGACGGCGACATGGGCGGCGACAACGGCAACGAGCCTCTCTTCAACCTGCAAGGCCAGAAGGTGAAGAATGTAGGCAAGGGTGTATATGTAAAGAAAAACAAGAAAGTAATCATCAAGTAAAAACTTTATATCTATACTACTATAGGACACGAAAAAAAGGTTGCGCATGATGCGCAACCTTTTTTGGCTCATATATTACACCTTGGTCATTCAACGAGCGTAAACTTCAGACGCTGTACGTCGCGGCTGTTGCCGCCTACCATCGCCTCAAAGTCGCCTGACTCTGCCACATGCTGCAAGTCGCTGTTGTAGAACTTGAGCATATCGACATCAATTGTGAAATTGACATCGCGGCTCTCACCCGCCTTCAGCGATATTCGTTCAAAGCCCTTCAACTCCTTGACGGGGCGGCTTATTGTGGCTGCCACGTCGCGGATATAAAGCTGAACAACCTCGTCGGCGTCATACTTGCCAGTGTTCTTTACGTTGACAGTGAGAGTGAGCTTGCCATTTGCGTTCATCGTCGTGCCGCTCAAGCGTGGCTTGCCATATTCAAAGGTGGTGTAGCTCAATCCATAGCCGAAAGGATAGAGAGGATCGTTGCGCACGTCGATATAATTGCTCTGAAACTTACGATATTCCCCTGTTCCTTCAGGCACAGGACGACCAGTGTTGAGATGGTTGTAATAGATAGGTATTTGGCCGAGAACCTTTGGCATGGTCATGGTGAGATGACCCGAAGGCGACTTGTCGCCGAAGAGCACGTCGCAGATGGCGTCTCCAGTCTCAGAACCGCCAAACCACACATTGAGTATTGCCGGCACATTCTCTGCCTCCCACGACATGATGGTGGGACGGCCGGAGAAGTTGAGCAGGACGACGGGTTTGCCCGTTGCCACAAGAGCCTTCAGGAGTGACATCTGCACGCAAGGCAAGGAAAGGTCGGCTCGCGAGGAGCTCTCGCCACTCATCTCAGCCATCTCGCCCATGGCGCACACTATCACGTCTGCCTCAGCGGCTATGCGCAGAGCCTCGGCCTTAGCCTCAGCGTCATCCACACGAGAGATGGGACGACCGAAGGTGGCTCCTTCCTGTATCTTCTCGTCTGCATAGATATTGCATCCCTGGGCATAGAGCACCTGTGCCTTGTCGCCCACATAACGCTCCATAGCTTCCTTCAATGTGGAATATAGTTCGGGAGTGTCGCCAGTTGACCAGCATCCCACCATATTCGAGCGGTTGTCGGCAAGAGGGCCGATAAGAGCAATCTTACCTTGTTTCTTCAGAGGAAGGAGGTCTTCATTTTTAAGTAGCACAAACGTCTCTGCAGCCATGTCCCTTGCTGCCTTTCGATGCTCTTCGGTATAGAGGTCGGTCTTCAGGCGCTTTGGTTCGCAGAAGCGATAGGGGTCGTCGAAGAGTCCGAGTTTGTACTTGGCTTCGAGCACACGACGGCATGCGGTGTCGATGTCGGCCTGTGATATGCGTCCCGACTGCAGCAGTCCTGACAGTTGGGCGATGAAGGCATTTGAGCACATGTCCATATCTGTTCCTGCCTTCAAGGCACGCTCGGAGGTGACAGACTGGTCGCCGATGCCATGCACCACAGCCTCGTTGATCGAGCCATAGTCGGTGACAACGAATCCGTCGTATTTCCAGTCGTTGCGCAGAAGGTCGGTGAGCAACCATCGGTTACATGTGGCGGGAATGCCATCAACCACATTGAACGACGACATAAACGAACCCGCTCCTGCCTTGGCGGCAGCCTTATATGGCTCAAGATACTGATTATACATCCTCACTCGACTCATATCCACCGTGTTGTAGTCACGACCAGCCTCGGCGGCTCCATACAATGCGAAATGTTTTACGCATGCCATGGCGTTCTCCTTGCCATAGTTGCCCTGATAACCCCTGACAAGAGCCTCGCCAATGCGGCAACCGAGGAACGGATCCTCGCCGGCTCCTTCAGCCACTCGTCCCCAACGAGGGTCGATGGCAATATCTACCATAGGGCTATACACCCAGTTGATGCCCTGTGCCGTAGCTTCTTTGGCGGCAATACGCGCTCCGTTCTCTATGGCCTCGAGGTCCCACGAGCAAGACTGTGCCAATGGTATGGGGAACACGGTCTGGTTGCCATGGATTACATCCTGGCCGATGAGGAGCGGAATGCCCAAGCGACTTTTCTTTACAGCTATTTGCTGCAAGTCCTTGATTTTGTCCTGTCCCTTTACGTTGAGCACCGCACCGAGCTTACCCTCGGCAGTGAGCTGCGCCAACGGACTATTCATCACTGCACCAGTGGTGATGTCGCCACCAGGCAACAGGTTGAGCTGACCAATTTTCTCTTCGAGAGTCATCTTCGACATCAGTTCGTCGATAAACTCATTCATCGGTTTCTTTTGGCCGAATACCGACGTGACTGTCAGTATCGCCATAATGAACAATGCTGTTTTCTTCATATATTTATATATTTTGGATGGCTTTTATGACAAACGCCCACTGGTTGTCGGCAAGACGTTCGAGGGTGATGTTGCCTCCCATGGCTTGCATGAGTTTGCGACATAGTGGGAGTTCGAGATTGCTGCGGCCACTCTTGGCGGGATTGGTGCGGTTGTTGAACACGTCGAACAGGTCTTCTGTGTCTTTTTCAGTAAAGTTGGCGATGCATCCCACCTGTACAACCACCTCGTCCTGATTGCCCCAGAACTTCACGGCCACCTTGCCTGTCATCTTGTAATAGTCGG
>CALZDK010000134.1 GCA_945637645.1 uncultured Prevotella sp. | reverse complement strand
ACGAGCTTCTTCAGTTCCTCTACGGAGAGGTCCTTGTCGAGCTTCACGCCACGTTCAGCCTTCACGCTCTCGATGATTTCCTCGAATGGGTCGATGTCTTCCTTGTTCACTGGTTTCATCTCAAGCACCACGTCGCCATACATCTGTACGAAGCGGCGATATGAGTCGTAAACGAAGTGTGGGTTGTTTGTCTTTGCCACAAGGCCCTCTGCAACCTCGTCGTTGAGACCAAGGTTGAGGATGGTGTCCATCATACCAGGCATTGAGGCGCGAGCACCCGAGCGGACGCTGACGAGAAGAGGATTCTTCACGTCGCCGAACTTTGAGTTCATCAGTTCCTCGGTGTGCTTTACAGCAGCGTTAACCTCGTCCTGAAGTATTTCCATGATTTTCTCCTGTCCAACCTTGTAGTACTCGTTACAGCAGTTGGTGGTGATGGTGAAACCAGGAGGCACAGGAACTCCGATTAGGTTCATCTCGGCAAGGTTTGCACCCTTGCCGCCAAGTTCTTCACGCATTTTAGCATTTCCTTCGGCCTTACCATTTCCGAAGGTATAAACTCTTTTTTCACTCATAAGTTAGTTGGTTGTGTATTTAATATTATAAGTTTTAAATTTTTTATTTTGCAAATATAGTGGTTTTTTTGGTATGCTGCAAGAAAAACAGAGAAAAAATGCAATATTCATGTTACATTTTGTGGATTATTTCGTATATTTGCACCAAAATTCAGAAAAAGAAACATAAATGAGCAGAAAAAAGAAACCTTTTCCTATATTGGAAAACATTACGATAACAGATGTTGCCGCCGAGGGCAAAGCCCTGACAAGGGTCGGCGACATGGTGGTGTTCGTGCCTTTCGCAGTGCCGGGAGACGTGGTTGACCTACAGATAAAGAAGAAGAAACACAGCTACTGTGAGGCTGAGGTAGTGAGGTTTATTAAATATAGTAATGTACGCGCGACACCACAATGTGAGCATTTCGGCATCTGTGGCGGGTGCAAATGGCAAAACCTGCCTTACGAGGAGCAACTAAAGGCAAAGCAGAAACAGGTGTATGACCAGTTGCGACGCATTGGCAAGGTGGAGCTGCCTGAGTTCCAGCCTATCATGGGGTCACAGAAAACTTTCGAATATCGAAACAAGTTGGAGTTTGGCTGCTGCAACAAACGATGGCTTACAAGGGAACAAGTGGCGTCGGGATTCCAATACGACAACATGAACGGAATAGGATTCCACATCACCGGAGCTTTCGACAAGATTCTGCCGATAGAGAAATGCTGGCTCATGGACGACCTGCACAACAGGATAAGAAACTCCATACGCGACTATGCCTTCGAGAACGGAATGAAGTTCTTCGACCTCAGAGGCCAGAAGGGGCTGCTGAGGGACATAATAATAAGAAACTCCAACACTGGAGAGTGGATGGTAATCATACAGTTCCACTACGACGAGCCAGGCGACGAGGAAAGGGCAAAGGCTCTGCTGCAGCATGTGGCTGACAACTTCCCTGAGATAACCTCGCTCCTGTATGTTGACAACCAGAAATGCAACGACACCATCGGCGACCAGGACGTGATGGTGTTTAAGGGCAACGACCACATCTTTGAGACTATGGAGAACCTAAGGTTCAAAGTAGGCCCAAAGAGTTTCTATCAGACCAACACCGACCAGGCATACCACCTATACTGCGTGGCAAGGGAGTTTGCACAACTCAAAGGCGACGAGACAGTATATGACCTCTACACTGGAACGGGAACAATAGCCAACTTCGTGGCCCGCAAGGCAAGGCAAGTCATCGGCATTGAATATGTGCCGGAGGCAATAGAGGACGCAAAGGTGAACTCAGAAATTAACGGCATCGACAACACCTCGTTCTTTGCCGGTGACATGAAGGACATCTTGACAGACGACTTCATTGCTGAACACGGCAGACCAGACGTGATAATCACCGATCCTCCACGCGCAGGAATGCACCCCGACGTGGTGAAAGTGATAATGAATGCCGCACCGAAACGTATAGTGTATGTGAGTTGCAATCCCTCAACCCAAGCTCGAGACCTTCAGTTGCTCGACCCTGACTATAAGGTGGTTAAGGTGCAGCCAGTGGACATGTTCCCACACACGCCACACGTTGAGAACGTAGTACTATTGGAAAGACGAATTCAATTTTGAAAAAATATGAACACAAAATTTTTTACTACAGCAATTATGGCCGCTTTGGCACTATCAGCCAATGCCTCCGAAGTGACAGAGACACAAGAGTCCACTGATAGCAAGAACCTGAAACTGAGCGAGGTGTTCAGCAAACCGAAGCTTTCTGGCTATATGATTGGCAACTACAACGCCACCTTCAAGGACAACGGCAACAGCAATGGGTTCAGCCTGAGAATGATACGACTGATTATGACAGGTAGGGTGCTCGGCGACTTCGAATATAAGCTGCAGGGACAGATAAACGGCAACACCGGAACCTACGGCGACTCGCCACGACTCATTGACATGAGTGTGGAATGGCAGAAATACAAGGGATTCAAGATAAAGGCAGGACAGTTTAAAAGGCCTTTCACCTTCGAGAATCCTATGAACCCTATAGACATCGGTTTCACGACACTGAACCAAAACGTGATGAGCCTTTCGGGATTTTCAGACCGCACGGGAGAACAGGCAAGCAACGGACGCGACATCGGTGTGCAACTCTCTGGCGACCTGCTGCCAAACGGCGAGGGACGTACACTGCTACACTATGAGGTGGGAATGTTTAACGGACAAGGACTGAACCAAAAAGAAGTTGACAACCAGAAAGACATCATCGGCGGTGCATGGGTGTCGCCACTGAAGGGTGTAAGAATAGGTGCATTCGGATGGGTCGGCTCCTACGCACGCAAGGGCACATGGACAGACGATCAAGGCAAAGACATGTCGGGAGTGAGAAAGGTTGGCAGATACCGCTATGCCATCTCTGCCGAATATAAGGATGCCGACTGGCAGATTCGTTCTGAATACATCCACAACACCGGTGGGGCTTTCGCCACAAGGGCAAACAAGAGTGCCGACCTGCAAGACTGCACTCTGGACACCAAGCTCGGCGACAGGGCAGACGGTGTATATCTTGCCTTGGTGGCTCCTGTCATCCGTGGCAAACTTAGGGCTAAGGCCCGCTACGACCTTTATCGTCCGGCAGGAGAATGGGGCACGGCAAAGATAATCTACAAGGCGGGCATCAACTACCTGTTCTGCAAAAACCTTGAGATACAGACAGAATACTCTTTTGTCAACGACCGCAGTCTTGCCGACCACAACTATAGCATGGCAGACGTTCAGTTTAGTGTAAGATTCTAACTCAATAACGTATTAATTATGAGATTTATAGCACTTATTCCTGCAAGATATGCTTCAACTCGCTTCCCTGGCAAACCCTTGGCTATATTGGGTGGCAAAAGCGTTATTCAGAGAGTGTATGAACAAGTGAGCCAAGTGGTTGACGAGACCTATGTTGCCACAGACGACCAGCGCATCTTCGATGCTGTGGAGGCTTTTGGCGGAAAGGTGGTGATGACACGCAGCGACCACAAAAGCGGAACAGACCGCATTGAGGAAGCGGCAGAAAAAATTGGCGGCGACTACGACGTGGTGGTGAATGTTCAGGGCGACGAGCCTTTCATTCAGGCATCGCAGATAGAGACAGTGTGCAAATGTTTCGACGACCCTACCACACAAATAGCCACCCTCGGAAAACCTTTCGGCAATGACATGGAGGCAATCGGCAATCCCAACTCACCAAAGATTGTTGTTGACAAGAATGGATTTGCCCTCTATTTCAGCCGAAGCGTAATACCTTTCGTTCGCGGCAAGGAAACTGCGGAATGGCCTTCCTCCTACCCTTTCCTTAAACATCTCGGACTCTACGCCTACAGGCGTGATGTGCTGAGGGAAGTGACACAGTTGCCACAAGGCATGTTGGAGAAAGCGGAAAGCCTCGAACAACTCCGTTGGCTTGAGAATGGCTACAGGATTCGAGTAGGACTCACAGATACCGAGACTGTCGGCATCGACACTCCTGCCGACCTTGAAAGAGCGGAGAAGTTTTTGGAAATGAAGAGTGATGAGCGGTGAGAAGTTTGATTTCAGGCAGTTCAGCGTTAGGCAGGAGCGATGCGCCATGAAGGTGGGCACCGATGGGGTGCTACTTGGATCATGGGCATGCTGCAATGCCGACTACGAACCTTTGCGTGTGCTGGACGTTGGCACAGGCACAGGACTTATAGCACTGTTTCTCGCCCAGCGTTTCCCAAACGCACAGGTCATTGCCATCGACATAGACCCTGATGCCGTTGCCCAGGCAAGAGACAACTTCTTGTCGTCGCCTTTCGCCAACCGACTGACAGCCATAGGGCAGTCGCTACAGGATATGAAAACCGACAAGGCGTTTGATGCCATCGTATGCAACCCGCCATTCTTCACCGACTCGCTCCTGTGTCCAGACTCCAAGCGCACCATGGCACGACACACCAAGACACTCACGTTCGCAGAACTTGCAAGATGCTCCAGCCGACTGCTTACAGACAGAGGGACACTCTCCGTAATCATTCCTTCGGAAAGGAAAAGCGACATGGAGGCAGAAGCCATTTTCAGTGGCTTTTCAACTTCCCGGACATGCTTCGTCAAGACAAAGGAAACAAAGCCTGCCAAGCGTGTGATGCTGGAGTTCTCAAAGTGTCAAAACCACACCGAAAACGAGAATCTCGTCTTGGGAGACGAGAAATACGTGTCTTTGACACGCCATTTCTACCTCTAAATCGTTAAAGAGTTAAAAATATACCATATATTAGGTATTTTCTCAAAAAAAATCACTAATTTTGCAGTGCTTAATACTATAGCAAGTATTTATTATTCATTTTTTAAATAAAATCGAAGAATATGCAGTATTCTAATGAAGTCAACAACATGTGCGTTGTTGCAAA
>CALZDK010000133.1 GCA_945637645.1 uncultured Prevotella sp. | reverse complement strand
AAAGATAGTGCAAAATTTCGAGGTAACAAAGGAAAAGAGTATTTATTTTCAAGAAAAACGAAGAAATATTGCAAACTTGACTTTTCAATTCATCACATAAAACATTAAATCGGTGTTAAATAACAAAAAAACACAGGAAAAAGGTTGCAGTTTATTGGAATAATGTCTATCTTTGCTGCACCTTATTACATAGAGTAACCAATTTAAATCAGATTTTACTATGACCAACTTAAACCTGAAAACCATTCAGAAATGTCTCGACGACTACATGTTGAGAAAGGGGAAAACCGAAATTGGCGACATTGAGGCTAACCAAGTCCTCGCTGTCGCTGGAGTGATTAACGACGACCAAGCCCATCCGGGACGACCGCTGAGAGAAATACTCAGAAAATTGCGCGACACCAACCTGTTGCCTCAAAACGTAAGGCAGTTTCAGGGCTTATGGACCATAAAGCACTCCAAAACAATGGCAAAAGTGCTGCAGATAATGCAGTTCTGATAGAAAGCAGCTATATCACTGTGAAACAACAATAAAAAGGCGGTTTAAAGAGTTAAATAGCTTTAAATCGCCTTTACTGTTTGATGTTTTCCACATCTAATAGATAACTTTGCATCACATTTTATAAATATAAAAAATAACAGATTATGAACAAAGGACTTATAATTGTTTCGTTGGCAGCAGCACTTCTCACTACAAGTTGCGCCAGCAAGAAGGAATTGGCTAACTGCCAGGCAGAGAACAAGGAACTCGGAAAGAAGTATGTTGACGTAAAGGAACAGCTCGCTGCCGCAACGGCACGCGCCACAACACTGCAGGAACAGCTCAACCAGAAGACTGCCGACATGGCTGCACTTCAGGCATCCCTCGACAAGAGTCTTACAAACGCTTCGCAGAACAATATCAGCATCGACAAACTTGTTGACCAAATCAATGAGTCAAACCAGTATATTCGTCATCTCGTGGAGGTGAAGAGCAAGAGCGACTCACTCAACATGGTGCTTACCAACAACCTGACCCGCTCACTCAGCAAGGAAGAACTGAAAGAGGTTGACGTACAGGTGCTTAAGGGTGTGGTATATATCTCGCTTGCAGACAATATGCTCTACAAGAGCGGCTCGTATGAGATTAACGACCGTGCGGCAGAGACTCTTAGCAAGATTGCAAAAATCATCAAGGACTACAGCGACTACGACGTGCTCATTGAGGGTAACACCGACAATGTACCAGTCAATTCGGCAGCCGCCTCTATGAAGAACATCCGCAACAACTGGGACCTCTCTTGTCTTCGTGCTTCAAGTGTTGTTCAGGCTCTACAAAACCAGTATGGTGTAGATCCAAAGCGTCTCACCGCTGGAGGCCGTGGCGAGTACAATCCTCTCGTAAGCAACGACAGCGAAACTGGAAAGCTTCGCAACCGACGCACACAGATTATCATCACACCGAAACTCGACCAGTTCATGGACCTTATCGACAAGGCTCCTGATGCAGATGAATAAAATATGAAAAGACAAATCCTTATATCATTCTTGTCAGCTGTAGCGGCACTGACATTGTCCGCTCAAGAAGCACTCTGGAGTGGCACTCAAGTGAAATCGCCAGTGGTGAACACCGATGGCACAGTGACTTTCTCAATCCTTGCGCCACAGGCAACAAAAGTGGAAGTGACAGGAACATTCCTGCCACAAAGAGAGATCGAAACTCCAATGGGAAAGGCTGAAGTGCCAGGCGTGGCAGAACTGAAAAACAATGGCAATGGCGTATGGTCGTTCACTTCCGAAAAACTCGAACCGGAGATGTACACATACAATATCATAGTAGATGGCACATCAATGATCGACCCTGCCAACGTGTATGTAAACCGCGACGTGGCAGCACTGACAAGCCTGTTCATCGTAAAGGGAGAGAAAGGCAGCAAGGGCGACTTATACTCAGTGAACGAGGTGCCGCACGGCAACCTCTCCAAAGTCTGGTACGACAGTCCTGCCTTGGGCATGAAGCGCCGCATGAGCATCTACACACCTCCGGCATACGACGAGGGTAAGGACTATCCTGTTCTGTATCTGCTCCACGGAGCAGGTGGCGACGAGGACGCATGGCCTACACAAGGGCGCACAGCTCAGATTCTCGACAATCTTATTGCCAATGGCAAGGCTGTGCCAATGATTGTTGTCATGCCTAATGGCAACACCGACTGTCAGGCAGCACCCGGCGAGTGGTCGAGAGGAATGTATCAGCCTTCGTTTATCGAGAGCATCAACCCCGTAACGAAACCAAAGGCAACCATGGACGAGAGTTTCATGGATATAGTCAACTATGTCGAGAGCCACTACAAGGTGAAGGCAGACAAGTCACACCGCGCTGTTTGCGGCTTGTCGATGGGAGGTGGACATTCGTTCCATATCTCCAAGCGTTTCCCCGACACGTTCGACTATGTTGGTCTCTTCTCGGCAGGTCTTCACATCGGCGGCGACCAGTCCAAGCCTTTCTATGACATCCTTAAGGCAGACCAGAAGGTGCAGCAACAGCTTGCCACGTTGTTCGCTGCCAACCCCAAGCTGTATTGGATAGCCATCGGAGCCACCGACTTTCTCTATCAGCAGAATGCCGACCTTCGCCGCTATCTCGACGAGAAAGGCTACAAATACATCTACCGTGAGACCGACGGAGGTCACATCTGGCGCAACTGGCGCATCTATCTGACCGAGTTTGCACAGATGGTATTCAAATAAAAAAAATTCCCATGGAGACTATTCCATGGGAATTTCAAACCAAAATGTGGAGCCTTTGCCAAGCTCGCTTTCAACACCTATTTCCCCTTTCATTTTCGACACTATCTCCTTGCTTATCTGCAAGCCCAGCCCCGTGCCTTGTGCAAAAGAGTTGAGCTTTACGAAGCGTTCGAACACCGCTGCCTTCTTTTCCGGAGCGATGCCGATACCCGTGTCCTCAACAAAGAGTCGTATGCGTCCGCGCTTGGGAAGGAAATATCCTATGGTTATTGATCCGCGGTCGGTGAATTTTGAGGCGTTTGTGGCAAAGTTCAGCAACACCTGCTTGAGGCGGTTGGGGTCGCACACTATATGACATCCCTCGCTCTGGCAGTCGAGTTTCACCTCCACGCCTTCCTTCACCCTCATTTCTATAGCCGACGCCACCGACTTGCATGCCTCGTTCACGTCCATGTCCCTCGGAGTGAATGTCAGCGTTCCCGCCTCCAACTTTGCCAAATCCAGTATGTCGGAGATAATCTGCAGCAGCAGCTCGTTGTTTTCCTCCACTCGCCTCATCATCTCGCTTCGTTCGCTCTCTTCCCAGCCGTTCTGGCATAGCAATTGTGAGAAACCCACTATGGCGTTGAGAGGTGTGCGTATCTCATGGCTCATGTTGGCAAGGAAAGCCGATTTCAGCTTGTCGGCCTCCTCAGCCTTGTTTTTGGCGTCTATTAGCTTTTGCTCCAGTTCCACCTGTTGGTTGATGTTCTGTGTTATGGTGCTTATTTCCACACAGTCGTTCTGTGGTTCATATCTCGTCACCACCGAATAAACCTGCAGCCAGTCCCATTCTTTCCCCTCCTTGTCTCTTTTCACACGAAGCCTTTGATTGAATGTCTTGCCGAGTCCAAGTCGTGCCGCATCGCGATATTCACGGCTTGCCTCGAAATCGTCGGGATGCAGCTGCTGCGGAAAGTCAGATATTCCGAGCTCGCCGTTGTTTATGTCCATGTTGTTGTTCTTGTACCACTGGCGTGTTGCATATCCCGTATTGGTCATCACATTGATTCGTGCATAGCCTAATTGGGCAAAATCTGCCGTCATGGATAATATCTCGTCAAGCTCTTTTATTTTCATCGAGTTGTTCAACTCGTGTGTCTTGTCAATATAAGCCGCAAGATACAGTTTGTGAACGCCGTCGCTATCGTATATCTTGCTGTATCTCGCCATTATGTTGATGACCATCCTGTCTTCGCCCATATTGTTTTTCTGCATGAACGGCAATATGCCATATTCATATTCAAACATTGCGTCCACCATCTCCTCCTCCCTTATTCTGCGCTTGTCTTCCTCGCTAAGCAACTTGCTTTTGAACACATTGAACTGCCTTGCCTCGTCCAAAGTCTTCACTCCAAACATTGCCAAAGCCTTGTCGTTGGCAAAAATGATGGCGCCATCCGTGTCGTAGAGACACAGGCCAATGGGCATGTCGGTGAGCACCTTGTGCAGCTTGTTGCGCTCCGTTGCCACGTCCTCGCGCTTCCTCTGCAGTCTGCGCCATAGCATCATCAGGTTTGCAATGTCCCTAATCCAAAGAATGTCCTCTTCCGACCAACGATAAGGGCGGTCGAGAATGTCGATGGCAAGAAATCCCGAAATGTTCTTATACCTCATAATGGGCACACCGAGATGCGACCTGTTACCGAGGCTCTCCAACAGTTCTCGTGCCGAAGGATCTTCCCAGTTCATCGCTTCCACATCTTCCACAACCACACATTCCCCTCGTTCCAGCTTGTCGTACCACCAGCGGTGTTTAGGAAATCTTTCCTCCCTGCCGGTCATCGACGATGTCACGCCCTCAGCCATAACCTCAAACACGCAATACTGTAAGTCAGGATTCTTATTGTCTGTTGACATTATTGCCACACGTCCCGCCTTGAAATAGTCGAGCACGTCGTGGAGCACGTCGCTAAACGCCTCCTGTATGTCGTCGGTATGCAGTATCCTGCCCAGTGCCTTCGACATCGTCATCTGATAAATATTCCTAATGTGGTCTTTTTTAGTCATTCCGGTTGTGCTATTAGGTTGTTTCTTACAATTTCACATTGCAAAAGTACAATAAAAATCATTATCTTCAACAAAATTCATATTAAAAAATATAAAACTGCACGAAGAAACCATCTGAAACACCGTCAGATAACTTATTTAAGTTGCATCTGCTCAACTCTAAGAAGTTAAGGAAGTTAAGGAACTTCTTCTTTAACTTCCC
>CALZDK010000132.1 GCA_945637645.1 uncultured Prevotella sp. | reverse complement strand
TTTTATTTCTCCAAAGAAAACCGCAGATTTTTAGAAAGTTGAGTAGTTAAATTGCAGGCGCTCTTTTTTCATCGTTTGGCATGGAGAATTCGCAGCCGCAGTAGAGCTGGTTGTAGAAACCATATTCGCGGAGGAGTTGGTTGCGGCGGTCTTGGAGACCGCCTTTGCGCCAGTTCTGAGACCAAAAGGCGACAGGGTTTTCGGGAGTGGAGACGGATTGGGCGGCTGACTCGCCGGCAATGGTTATCTGTTCAAGGCTTTTCCAACGTGAAGAGGCGAGGGTGGTGGCGAAATATTTTATGCCAAGGAGCTGTGCCTCGCGAGCCGTTTGCAGCAGACGCAGACGGAAACAGAGCTGGCAACGTCCGCCACGTTCGGGCTCTTGCTCCAACCCGCGGACAGAAGTGAGCCACTGGGAGTGGTCGTAGTCGGCGTCTATCCATCTTATACCGAGGCTCTCGGCATGTCGCTTGCTCTCGTTTTTGCGTGTCTCGTATTCCTCAAGAGGATAGATGTTTGGGTTATAATAATATATGGTGGGACGCACTCCATGCTGCAACAACCACTCTACTATTGCCGAAGAACATGGGGCGCAACAGGCATGGAGAAGGACTTCGTGACAGTCTTCCGGGACAACGATAGCCTTTCGGTTGGCTTTACCTGAACGGGTACATTTTTCCATCTGAGAACAATTTTTCTGCAAAATTACAATAAAAATGCGACGAAAAGAAATATTTGTTGTAATTTTGCATCTTGAAAGAAAAAGAAAATGAACTATACGGAACTTTGCAAGCTGCTGACGGAGGCTGTTGACAAATTGGGGAAGAGGATCTACGACGTGCGCGAGGCTCGCGCCGTGGCACGGGTGTTCCTCGAAGACTTGTATGGATTCAGCGCTGCCGACATGTATGGCGGAAGGGAGGCGGAAGGCTGTGAGGAGAATGTGGAGAGATTAGTGAAAGGCGAACCAGTACAATATGTGGTTGGAAAGGCTCTCTTCGCCGACAGATACCTCACGGTGAGGAAAGGAGTGCTGATACCCCGACCTGAGACAGAGGAACTGTGTGGATGGGTTGCCGAGGAGGCGAAGGAAAACACCGAGGTGCTGGATGTTGGTACGGGCAGTGGCTGCATAGCCATTACGTTGGCTTTGGACACGAAAGCGAGAGTCACAGCATGGGACATTGCCGACGAGGCGTTGGAGACAGCGAGGGAAAACTCGCGTGAGCTGAAGGCGGCGGTGAGGGTGGAACGCCAAGACATGCTTCAACCACCGACAGACGGAAGACAATGGGACATAATAGTAAGCAATCCGCCATACATCTGCGAGAAAGAGAAGGCAGAGATGGAGGCAAACGTGTTGGACTATGAACCGCATATTGCCCTTTTTGTTCCCGACGAAGACCCGCTGAGGTTTTATAGGGCAATAGCCCGATATGCCTCCACATCCCTGCGCAAGGGCGGTCTTCTGTTCTTCGAGATTAATTCGGGATGCGCTCGGGAAATGGAGCGGATGTTGGTGGCTGAGGGATTCACGGAAGTGGAGACGCGCACCGACCAGTTTGGCAGAGAAAGAATGGTGAAAGCTAAAAAATGAAGAATTTCTTTGCCGTTTCATTTTTTATTGTTACTTTTGCAGACGGAAGAATAAGAAAAACTATATAATTATGGAATCAATAAAGCAAACATTCGCAAAGAAGCTGCTCGACGTAAAGGCGATAAAGCTTCAGCCAAACGACCCGTTCACATGGGCATCGGGTTGGAAATCACCAATATACACCGACAACCGCAAGACACTCGCCTATCCGGAGTTGCGGTCGTTTGTGAAGCAGGAGCTGGTACACCTCATACATGAGGAGTTTCCAGAGGCTAACGCCGTGGCAGGCGTGGCTACTGGTGCCATAGCCCAAGGAGCCCTCGTTGCCGACGAGTTGCTGTTGCCTTACTGCTATGTGCGTCCGAAACCGAAAGACCATGGCATGGGCAACCAGATAGAGGGCACTATTCCTGAGGGAGCCAAGGTGGTGGTGGTTGAAGACCTTATCTCCACTGGCGGTTCGTCGCTAAAGGCAGTGGATGCGCTGCGCAAGGCTGGCTTTGAGGTTGTTGGCATGGTGGCATCCTACACATACGGATTCCCTGTGGCAGAGGAGGCTTTCAAGGAGGCTGGCGTACGCCTCGTCACACTCTCTGACTACGAGCATACAACGGCAATAGCCGCGAAGACGGGATATATTAAAGAGGAGGACCTCGCAGTGTTGGCAGAATGGCGAAAGTCGCCAAGCACGTGGAAGCAGGAGTAATTATTAATACTTGACAGATGGCTAAATACGAGAGTGGCGTAAAGCAGGTGAACGCACCAGTGGAGCGTGTCTATGCCGTGCTCAGCGACATGGAGAGGCTGCGCCCGATGATAGAAGTGGCGCAGAACAACGAGATGTTTAAGGAAAAGGTGCGCGAGGCAGGACAGGATCCTGCGGTGCTTGAGAAGTTGAAGGATCTTACACTGTCAACCGACCGCATAGCTTTCCCCGCCCCTATGGTTGGCGAAGTGGCTTTGGCAATAGTGGAGCGAGAGCAGGACAGATGCGTGAAGTTTCAGACAGAGAGGTCTCCAATAGAGGCAAACCTTTGGATACAGGTTTTGCCCGTGACTGAGACGACATCGAAAATGCGTGTCACCATTAAGGCTGACCTTAACCCGATGGTAAAGATGATGGTTGGCTCGAAGTTGGAGAAAGGCATCGACCAGTTTGCCGACATGCTGTGTACGTTGCCGTATAACTTTATTTAGAGATGAGCCTTAACTCCTTCCTTATAAAACGTAAATAGAATGAAACTCTGGGAAAAGAATTTTGAGATAAACAAGGAGATAGAACGATTTACCGTTGGCCGCGACCGTGAGATGGACCTCTATCTCGCCAAGTACGACGTGCTTGGGTCGATGGCACATATCACCATGCTGGAAAGCATCGGCCTTTTGGAAAAGGATGAGTTGCACCCTCTGCTTGAGGAACTTAAGAAGATTTACCATTTGGCAGACAAAGGTGAGTTCGTGATAGAGGATGGCGTGGAAGACGTACACTCACAGGTGGAGATGATGCTGACAGAGAAGTTAGGCGACCTCGGCAAGAAGATTCACAGCGGACGTTCACGTAACGACCAGGTGCTTGTTGACCTGAAACTGTTTACCCGCCACGAGCTGAAGGATATTGCCGACGAAGTGAAGATTCTGTTCGACGAACTGATACAGAAGAGCAACCAATATAAAGAGGTGTTGATGCCTGGATACACTCATCTTCAGGTGGCGATGCCAAGTTCCTTTGGACTTTGGTTCGGGGCATACGCAGAGAGTCTCGCCGACGACATGCTTTTCCTTCAGGCAGCCTACCGCATGACCAATCGCAACCCGCTTGGATCGGCAGCGGGATACGGGTCGTCGTTCCCTCTCAACCGCACTATGACTACAGAACTGTTGGGTTTCGACTCTATGGACTATAATGTGGTTTATGCGCAGATGGGACGTGGCAAGATGGAGCGTAACGTGGGCTTTGCCATAGCCACCATTGCCGGCACGTTGGCAAAGATGGCTTTCGACGCCTGTATGTTCAACAGCCAGAACTTCTCTTTTGTGAAACTGCCAAAGGAGTGTACCACCGGCTCGTCGATAATGCCGCACAAGAAGAACCCCGACGTTTTTGAGCTGATAAGGGCAAAGTCGAACAAGCTGCAGAGCTTGCCACAGCAGATAACACTGATAATGAACAATCTGCCGGTGGGCTATTTCCGTGACCTGCAGATTATCAAGGAAGTGTTCCTGCCAGCCTTCGGAGAGTTGAAGGACTGTCTGCAGATGGCTGCCTACATAATAAACAAGATTGAGGTGAACGAGCATATTCTTGACAACCCGATGTACGATCCGATGTTCTCCGTGGAGGAGGTAAACCGCCTTGCCGCCGCAGGAATGCCATTCCGCGACGCATATAAGAAAGTGGGTCTTGACATTGAGGCAGGCAAGTTTGTGCCAAACAAGAACATTCACCACACCCACGAGGGAAGCATCGGCAACCTGATGAACGAGGAGATAGTGAAGCTGATGGAAAGTACGATAGAGGGCTTTAATTTTAATCGCATGATGAATGCGGAACACAGTTTGCTTTGTAAGGAATAGAATAACCGGATATGCCGTTAGCGTCATTGCCTGCGCGTTGACGCTAATGGCATGTACGTCGGACGGCTACCGCTATTCGACGGAATATCCTTGTAACTTCACGTTTTACGCAAACTATCATCCCGCGAGCCTTTTGTCTCGTGTAATCGATAATCCAGGGCTTTTCGTTTGGGTGGAGGTACAGAGAAAGTCGGGAGTGAACCATCTCTATGTGCATCCTAACAACGGCGATGGCGACGAGGACATTGCACTGACCACTGAGATAGAGAACAATCGTCTGTATTATGACGACATGGGAGCAAACGGCCAGCTGATAATAGGCTGCACAACGTTTGGCGAGGGTAGGGCATACGACCGCCAGTGTCCCTACTGTCTCGAGAACACCTCGACTCTCAGCCACCCGCTGGTTTTCACGGGTAACGGTCAGTCGGTGACTTGCGGGAAATGCAAACGGGAGTATAGCCTCACAACAGGCATATCCAACGACGGTGAACGACTGAAGGAATACAGGGTGCAATACAACGGCGCGATGCTTAAGGTACACAACTAAGGGCGCGGAAACGTTAAAAGATTAAAAAAGCGATGTAAGGCAGAGCTGTTGATTTGGTTTTTTAAAGAAATAGTGATAACTTTGCAGCCGCTAAAAGCGGAAATAGCTCAGTTGGTAGAGCACAACCTTGCCAAGGTTGGGGTCGCGGGTCCGAGTCCCGTTTTCCGCTCAAAGAACAGGCTTTTTAAAATTATTATTACAAAAGAGCCTCTGTGACATTGTTGCCGCAATGGTGGAATTGGTAGACACGAGGGACTTAAAATCCCTTGGCCAGTA
>CALZDK010000131.1 GCA_945637645.1 uncultured Prevotella sp. | reverse complement strand
TTTGCACTATCTTTGCTCCCAAATTTCAAAAACTGATAAAAGTAACGGTATGATACTCTTTTTTAGAACATCACAGAAGAGCGTGATAGCTACTGAGGCTAATCACAAGCTCGCACAAAACGAAATCGACGAACTCTCCTGGCTTTACGGCGACGCGAAGTTGGAGGAGAGCGAGAGTCTTGACGGATATTTCGTCGGACCACGACGTGAGATGATTACACCATGGAGTACGAATGCCGTAGAGATTACACAAAACATGAATCTCCACGGCATTCTGCGTATTGAGGAATATTTCCCGGTAGATTCCAAGGATGCCGAACACGACCCTATGCTGCAGCGAATGTATGACGGGCTGAACCAGGACATCTTCACCGTCAACCACCAGCCAGAGCCGATAAAGCACGTTGAAGACCTTGAGGTTTATAACGAGCAAGAAGGTCTTGCCCTGTCGCCAGAGGAAATAGAGTATCTGCACAACGTGGAGAAGCAACTTGGCAGACCGCTCACAGACTCTGAGATTTTCGGCTTTGCGCAAATCAATTCCGAGCACTGCCGTCACAAAATCTTTGGTGGAACGTTCATCATCGACGGCAAGGAGATGGAGTCGTCGCTTTTCCAGATGATAAAGAAGACAACACAGGAGAATCCAAACCTTATTCTATCGGCATACAAGGACAATGTGGCTTTTGCACAAGGTCCAGTGGTGGAGCAGTTCGCTCCTGCAGACCAATCGACAAGCGACTGGTTCCGCACCAAACCTATAGAGAGTGTCATATCGCTAAAGGCTGAGACACACAACTTCCCAACCACCGTGGAGCCATTCAACGGCGCTGCAACAGGTACTGGAGGCGAAATTCGCGACCGTATGGGTGGCGGTGTAGGTTCTTGGCCTATAGCAGGTACTGCTGTCTATATGACATCCTATCCACGTCTTGACGGTGGACGCGACTGGGAGGACATACTGCCAGTGCGCAAATGGCTGTACCAGACTCCAGAGCAGATTCTAATCAAGGCATCAAACGGTGCCAGCGACTTCGGCAACAAGTTCGGACAGCCGCTCATCTGCGGTTCGGTGCTCACCTTCGAGCATCAGGAGAAGGGCGACACACGCTATGCCTACGACAAGGTGATAATGCTTGCAGGCGGCGTTGGCTACGGAACAAAGCGCGACTGCCTGAAGAAGGAGCCACAGAAGGGCAACAAGGTGGTTGTGGTCGGTGGCGACAACTACCGCATTGGTCTCGGTGGCGGCTCAGTGTCGTCGGTGGACACCGGTCGATACAGCAACGGCATAGAGCTGAACGCCGTGCAGCGTGCCAACCCGGAGATGCAGAAGCGTGCCTATAACCTTGTGCGTGCGCTCTGCGAGGAAGATGTCAACCCCGTTGTCAGCATCCACGACCACGGTTCGGCAGGTCACGTAAACTGCCTCTCCGAGCTTGTTGAGGAATGTGGCGGAAAGATAGACATGAAGAACTTGCCCGTGGGCGACAAGACTCTTTCGGCAAAGGAAATCATAGCCAACGAGAGCCAGGAGCGCATGGGACTCCTCATCGACGAGAAGCACATTGAGCATGTGCGCCGCATTGCAGAACGCGAGCGTGCACCATTATATGTAGTAGGTGAAACAACAGGCGACGCACACTTCTCCTTCGAGCAAGCTGACGGTGTCAGACCTTTCGACCTCGACGTGGCACAGATGTTCGGCCACTCGCCAAAGACTGTGATGGTGGACACTACTGTTGAGCGCCATTACAACAACGTGGAATACGACCAAAACAAGGTTGACGAATACCTTAACCGCGTGCTGCAGCTTGAAGCCGTGGCTTGCAAGGACTGGCTGACAAACAAGGTTGACCGTTCGGTTACGGGAAAGATAGCACGCCAGCAGTGCCAGGGACGCATACAGCTGCCACTCAGCGACTGTGGTGTCGTAGCCCTCGACTATCGTGGCAAGCAAGGTATAGCCACAGCTCTCGGCCATGCCCCACAGGCAGGTCTCGCTTCTCCAGAGGCAGGATCGGTGCTCTCCGTTGCCGAATCGCTCACCAACATCGTCTTCGCCCCGTTAGTAAACGGACTGGGCAGCGTGAGCCTTTCCGCAAACTGGATGTGGCCATGCCGTTCACAGGAAGGCGAGGACGCACGCCTCTACAGTGCCGTGAAGGCATTGAGCGACTTCTGCTGTGCTCTCCACATCAACGTGCCTACAGGAAAGGACTCTCTTTCCATGTCGCAGCAATATCCCGACGGACAGAAGGTGATAGCTCCTGGTACGGTCATCGTAACCAGCGGCGGTCAGGTTTCTGACGTGCGCAAGGTCATAGGCCCAGTGATGGTCAACGACCGCACCGCCTCGTTCTACCATATAGACTTCTCGTTCGACGAGCAGCGCTTGGGCGGCAGCGCCTTTGCACAGAGCCTCGGCAAGGTGGGCGACGACGTGCCTACGGTGAAGAATCCGGAGTATTTCGCCGATGCCTTCAACGCCATACAGTCGCTTATCGACCGCCGACTAATCTACTGCGGACATGACATCAGTGCCGGCGGCATCATAACCACACTGCTTGAGATGACATTCGCAAACATCGAAGGCGGTATGCACATCGACCTCAGCGAGCTG
The DNA here is from genome assembly GCA_945637645.1 of uncultured Prevotella sp. Lineage (GTDB taxonomy): Bacteria > Bacteroidota > Bacteroidia > Bacteroidales > Bacteroidaceae > Prevotella. The sequence goes on along the minus strand of CALZDK010000131.1, from coordinate 2,451 downwards.
TGCCACAACGGCGACATCGTAAAGACACTCTTTGCCGAAAACCCAGGCATCGTGGTAGAGGTGTCGCAGGAGAACGACGAGGCTTTCCGCAGCTATCTCGACGAGCAAGGCATCGCCTACGCAATGATTGGACATCCTGCTCCAAACACCCGCAAGATAAGTATGGTGGCAGGCGACTGGAAGCACGAGTTTGACATCGAGTCGCTCCGCGACACATGGTTCAGCACGTCATACAAGCTCGACCAGAAGCAAAGCATGAACGGCATGGCAAAGAAGCGCTTCACCAACTACAAGAAGCAGCCGCTGGAAATGATCATGCGATCAGACTTCGACGGTTCGTTCAAGCAGCTCGGTGTGACTCCCGACCGCAAGGAGATGTCGGGAATACGTGCAGCCATCATTCGTGAGAAGGGAACAAACGGCGACCGTGAGATGGCTTACTCGCTCTATCTTGCCGGTTTCGATGTGAAAGACGTGATGATGACCGACCTTATCTCAGGACGCGAGACTCTTGAGGACATCAACATGATAGTCTTCTGCGGAGGTTTCTCCAACAGCGACGTTCTTGGTTCTGCAAAGGGTTGGGCAGGCGCGTTCCTCTACAATCCCAAGGCAAAAGAGGCACTCGACAAGTTCTATGCCCGTGAGGACACCCTCTCGCTCGGCATCTGCAACGGTTGCCAGCTCATGGCAGAGCTCAACCTCATCAATCCTGACCACAAATACCAGACCCACCTTTGCCACAACAACTCCAAGAAGTTTGAGAGCCAGTTCCTGACACTAAACATCCCACGCAACAACAGTGTGATGTTCCGCACTCTCAGCGGCTGCAAGCTCGGCATTTGGGTGGCCCACGGAGAGGGACGCTTCTATATGCCACAGCCTGAGGACAACTACAATGTCGTTGCAAAGTACAACTACGCTGAATATCCCGGTAACCCTAACGGTTCGGACTACAACGTGGCAGGAATCTGCAGCGCCGACGGTCGTCATCTCGCAATGATGCCACACCTTGAGCGTGCCATCTTCCCATGGCAGAACGGTTGGTATCCACGCTCACGCCGCCAGGACGACTGCACTCCTTGGCTTGAGGCATTTGTGAACGCAAGGAAGTGGATTGAAGACAAATTGAACAATTAGAAAATTAAAGAACATAATTATTGTTTTGGATAAGTTTTATTCAACAAGTTTCAAGACTTTCTTCAAGATTGGCATATTCACCCTCGGTGGTGGATATGCCATGATTCCTATTATAGAGTCAGAGGTCGTTGACAAGAAAAAATGGCTGACAAAGGAAGATTTTGTTGATACGGTAGCCATAGCGCAGTCGTCGCCTGGAGTGTTTGCCATAAACCTCAGCGTGTTTATAGGCTACAAGATGAGGAAAGTGCGCGGAGCCATAGTGACTGCACTCGGCACAGCGCTGCCATCCTTTCTCATCATACTGCTTATCGCCATGTTCTTCCACCAGTTTGAGGACAACAAGGTTGTTGCCGCCATGTTCCGCGGTATTCGTCCGGCAGTTGTAGCTCTCATTGCCGTGCCAACGTTCAATATGGCACGCAGTGCGAAGGTGACATTCAGCAACTGTTGGATTCCCATAGCTTGCGCCCTTGCCATCTGGGCTCTCGGTGTGTCGCCCATAGTGATTATCATCCTGGCTGCCGCAGGTGGCTATATCTACGGAAAATATCTAAACAACTGAAGAAATGATTTTCCTGCTCCTTTTCATAACATTCTTCCAAATAGGTCTCTTCGGATTCGGAGGAGGCTACGGAATGTTGTCGCTTATTCAAGGCGAGGTGGTACACCACTACCACTGGCTCACCACCGCCCAATTCACCGACATAGTAGCCATCAGCCAGATGACTCCAGGTCCGATAGGAATAAATTCCGCCACCTATTGCGGCTATACCGCCGTTCACAATGCAGGCTATGGCAACATGATGTCTATTCTCGGCAGCGCCACCGCAACATTTGCCCTCGTACTGCCATCGTTCATCCTTATGATACTCATAAGCCGAATGTTCCTGAAATATATGAACACACCTGCCGTACAGTCGATTTTCAAGGGACTTCGTCCCGCTGTGGTAGGTCTTCTCGGTGCAGCGACGTTGTTGCTTATGACACCGGAAAACTTCAGCCTTCCCTCCGTCAACCCATGGCAGTTCTGGATAAGCTGCGCTCTTTTCGTCGCCACCTTCATAGGCACATATTATGTAAAGATAAGCCCAATCCGCATGATATTCTATTCTGCCATTGCCGGATTGGTCTTGCTCTATTGAACTGTGAACGAATTTGCTTGCCAAGCTACGGAAAACAATTATGGCTCCCAATCGGGAGCCATAATGCTGTATTTTATTCCTTCATCAAAGAAGAATCTGCTATGCTGTATCCCGACCGAGAATCGAACTCGGATCTACTCTTTAGGAGAGAGTTGTTCTATCCATT
>CALZDK010000130.1 GCA_945637645.1 uncultured Prevotella sp. | reverse complement strand
ATCCATCTTTAAATATGTAATCAACGTTATGATAAATAGATAATTGGGAAAAGGGAACAAGAGTTGTATAAAAAAGGTGTCACACCATTGCGGATATGACACCTTATGAAAGAAGTTCAAGTGGTTTGAAGAGTTCAGGGATTTAGTCCTGCAAAGGAACTGCGAAGTATGCCTTTCTTCCTGTAGGATAAATTCCCTGTATGTAGAGAACTGGCTCCTTGCTTGTCGAGGCTTCCTTTACAACACGCTGAAGGTCGTCGATGGTCTTTATGCTCTCGTCGTTTACTCTCTGAATGATAAATCCACGACTGATTCCAGCCTCGCTCATCTTTCCCTTGTTCACCTTTATCACTTCAAGACCATAACTGATATTGAGCTGGCTCATTGTCTCCTTGCTCACCTCACGGAAGTTTGCTCCGAGCACATCGAGGTCGGCATTCTTCACCACCTTGGTGTTTCCTTGTGCATTTTTCAGCGTGATGGTTTCAGTGTGCTTTTTCTTGTCGCGCATGTATGTCAACGAAATCTTGTCGCCAGGACGTTTCTTTGCAAGAATCTCCTGAAGCTCAGCCATGCGAGTCACCTTTTGTCCGTCAACCGATACTATCACATCGCCTTTCTTCAGGCCTGCGTCGGCAGCTGCACCATCGTCGATGACCTTGTCAACATACACGCCTTCCATTGTGCCGAAGTCGATTTCCTTGCCTTCCTCTTTCTGAATGTCAACGAAGTCTTTCACGTTTCCGCCCTGTATGCCAATAACGGCACGCTGTACTGTTCCAAACGTCTTAAGGTCTTCAACCACCTTGTTCATAATTGTTGTTGGAATGGCGAAACCATAGCCGCTGTAGGATCCTGTCTGTGAGTAAAGCATGGCGTTGATGCCCACCAGTTCACCTCTTGTGTTTACGAGTGCTCCACCAGAGTTTCCCTGGTTGATTGCGGCGTCGGTCTGTATGAAAGCCTCCACACCGTTGGCACCGAGCGAACGTGCCTTGGCGCTAACGATACCTGCCGTAACGGTATTGTTGAGTCCGAGAGGGTTTCCAACTGCAAGCACCCACTCACCCACTTTGATGTCGTCGCTGTTGGCTATTGTAATTGCAGGAAGGTTCTTTCCGTCAATCTTTATGAGTGCGAGGTCTGTAGTCTTGTCCGCGCCTATTATGCGTGCAGAGAACTCTTTGTTGTCGTTAAGTGTTACAGTGAGTTCGTCTGCTCCATCCACCACATGGTTGTTAGTGACAATATATCCGTCTTGCGATATAATGACACCTGAGCCAGTGGCAGTGCGCCTTGGAGTCTGCACCTGACGTTTCTGTGTTCCTCCGTTACCTCGTCCGAAGAATCCGCCGAAGGGATCGAAGAAGTCGCTGAACGGGTCGCTCTGAACGTCAACGGTCTTCACCTTAGAGTTCTGTACATACTTGATATGGACAACTGATGGCAGAGCTTTGTCTGCTGCGTAAGTGAGGTCAACTGGTTGTCCCACAGCCACTGGAGCAGCATCGGTTCTGATAGCTGCCTCTGCCTTGTTGAATGCTGCCACCGAAAATGCGATGGCTACCAGGCAAAAAGCCGGTAAGATGTAATTTAAAATCTTTTTCATTGTCAATATGTTTTTGTTTGTCATGTCGATTTCTTTTTTCGGGTGCAAAGATATGCGCAAAAAGTGTTAATTGGGCATTTTGTACCAATCATTTGTTTCAATTTAACAGTTTAACATTTCCTGTTAACGGCTGTTTGCTGTTATGTACCACTAATGAAATATAAATTAACCGTAAGCACAATCTTCACATCGAATTTGATAAAACTCACGCTCAGAAAATAAAATAAATTCTATTTTCCTTCGCTAAATCGATTTTTTGCACTACCTTTGTATAAGGTAGGCTGCATCTCAACAATAAAAATAAAAGTTTTTGGACTTTTATTTTGTATTTCGCTCGATTTAAATAAAAATCTCACGCTCAGAAAATAAAATAAATTCTATTTTCCTTCGCTAAATCGATTTTTTGCACTACCTTTGCACTCGGAAACACTGCCACGGCCTGTCGCTGGTGCTGCTGAAAGGCGGGACGAGAGGAAAGTCCGGGCAGCATAGGACGCCCCACTTCTGAAAGTGGAAGCTGTTGGTGACAGCAGGAGAAAGGCAGAAGAAAACAACCGCCACGCCTTGTGTGTGGCAAGGGTGAGAAGGTGGTGTAAGAGACCACCAGCCGTCGGGTGATCGGCGGGCTGTGCCTTCTGGGGGCTGCAAGTTCATGTAAACCATCGTCAAAAGGGTTGTCCGCCCAAATGCCTTGCGCTGCGATGGAGGGTAGAATGCTTAAGCCGTGTGGTGACATACGGATTAGATAAATGACAGGCGCGCCACTGCCAGCAGCGGCGAACAGAACCCGGCTTACAGTGGCAGTGCTTCCTTTTTTCAAGAACAACGGAAAATAGAACGCAACCTGAGAGTGTATCAAGACATTGTCAAACAAATGGTGGCCAAGGCATGGCGTCGTCTGATGCTTGCCGTAAGGTTTTTCACGGCAAAGAGGGTCGTGGGTGAGGCTTCTGCCCTAACCTACTCCACTATGCTCGCCATAGTCCCCATCATGGCGGTGGTGTTTGCCGTGGCAAGAGGTTTTGGCTATAATAAATATATAGAGGTATGGTTTCGTGAGGCTTTCAGCTCACAACCTGCAGTGGCCGACACCATCATCGGTTTTGTAAACAGCTATCTTATACACACAAAAAGCGGGGTTTTTCTTGGAGTTGGTCTTGTTGTTATGCTCTACACTGTACTCATCCTTGTGATGAACATCGAAAGGGCATTCAACGGCATCTGGCAAGTGAAGAAACAGAGAACATTGTTCCGCACGTTTACCGACTATATGGCAATGCTCTTCCTCTTCCCTATCGCGGTAGTGATTATTTCGGGACTGAGTTTCTTTCTCACCTCCGTGGCACACTCCATGCCTTATGTCCACCTGCTGACTCCTACGGTAAGCATTGTGGTAAACCTGCTGCCCTACGTCATAATGTCGTTGCTGTTCATCGGGCTCTACGTTTTCGTGCCAAACACTCATGTGCGAATCTACTACTGCATAGTGCCAGGCATCATGGCTGGCGTTGCCATGCAGGTGCTGCAGCTTGCCTACATAAACTCGCAGATTTGGGTGTCGAGCTACAATGCCATCTACGGATCGTTTGCAGCCTTGCCGTTGTTTATGCTTTGGCTTCAGATAAGTTGGACAATATGCCTTTTCGGAGCAGAACTGTGCTACACAAGCCAGTATGTGGACTACTATGACCTCAACATCACTACACAGGACATCAGCCACCGTTACAAACTGTTGATGTGTGCCATGATGCTTGCCTGCATCTGCAGAAGGCACGACAAGGGCGAACGCCCCTACTCTGCCAGCGAGTTGCGCGACATGACACAGATTCCTATTCGCATTGTCAACGACTTGCTCTACGAGATGCAGAATGCCAACCTTGTCTTAGAGATGACAGCCGACGAAAAGGGAGAACAGACACGCTATATGCCTGCCATGTCGTCGGAGCGTCTCTCACTTGGAATAATGACAGACAAACTGGAGTCGTTGGGACGCTGGAAAATATCTCTGCCCACATATCAACTCAAGACAGAGAAATGGCGAACGGCTATTGCCTTGCGCACCGACTATCTGAATAAGGCAAAGGATGTGCTACTCCGCGACCTATGGACAGAAGAAATGAAATATAAAATTTAAATATAATAATATGTATAGAACAAGAACTTGTGGAGAGTTGAGACTCTCCGATGCCGGCAAGGAAGTGACACTCGCCGGATGGGTACAGCGCACACGAAAGATGGGAGGAATGACTTTCGTCGATTTGCGCGACCGCTATGGCATCACCCAACTTGTGTTCAACGAGGCTAACGATGCCGGACTTTGCGAACGTGCCAACAAGCTCGGACGCGAATTCTGCATACAAGTGAAAGGCACCGTTAGCGAGCGCGAGAGCAAGAACAAGAACATTCCTACAGGAGAAATTGAAATCATCGCCACTGAGCTGAACATTCTCAGCGACAGCGTAACCCCTCCATTCACCATCGAGGACAACACCGACGGCGGCGACGATATCCGCATGAAATACCGCTATCTCGACCTTCGTCGTTCTTGTGTGCGAAAAAATCTTGAACTGCGCCACCGCATGACAATCATCATACGCAACTTCCTCGACTCAAAGGATTTCATCGAGGTGGAGACTCCTATCCTAATTGGTTCCACACCAGAGGGAGCACGCGACTTCGTTGTGCCATCGCGCATGAACCCCGGACAGTTCTATGCACTTCCGCAAAGTCCACAGACTCTGAAGCAATTGCTTATGGTGAGCGGATTCGACCGCTATTTCCAGATTGCCAAGTGCTTCCGCGACGAGGACCTTCGTGCTGACCGTCAGCCAGAGTTTACACAGATAGACTGCGAGATGAGTTTTGTTGACCAGGAAGACGTGATAGACCTCTTCGAGGACATGGCACGCTGCCTGTTCAAGGAAGTGCGGGGCGTTGAACTGCCTGCCAAGCTGCAGCAGATGACCTGGCACGAGGCAATGCGACGCTTCGGAAGCGACAAGCCCGACCTGCGCTTCGGCATGGAGTTTGTCGAACTCATGGATGTGCTGAAGACTGGTTCGTTCGCTGTTTTCGACCAGGCTGAATACATTGGCGGTATCTGTGTTCCCGGTTGTGCCGACTACACACGCAAGCAGCTCGACCAGCTGACCGACTTCGTAAAGCGTCCACAGGTGGGAGCAAAGGGTCTCGTATATATAAAGTACAATGCCGACGGTACTGTAAAGTCGAGTGTTGACAAGTTCTACGGTCCTGAGGTTCTTCAGCAGGTGAAGGAGAAAATGAATGCCAAGGATGGCGACCTCGTGCTCATTCTCAGTGGCGACAAGACCAATAAGACCCGCAGCCAGCTCTGCACTCTGCGCTTAGAGATGGGCGACCGCCTTGGTCTTCGCGACAAGAACAAGTTCGAGTGTCTGTGGATTGTCGATTTCCCTCTGTTCGAGTGGAGCGACGAGGAGCAGCGCCTTATGGCTACACACCACCCGTTCACCATGCCTAATCCCGACGACATCCCACTGCTCG
>CALZDK010000129.1 GCA_945637645.1 uncultured Prevotella sp. | reverse complement strand
GTCCGCATCCGCCACGGTCTTGGAAGATGATTCCATACCAGTTGCCCTTGCCGTCGTCGACTATCGTTCCCTGTCCGGCATAGGGGAAGCCACCGAACTCTGACAGTAGAATCACCTTCTTCTCATAAGGTCCCATGATATTGTCGGCACGATAACATACCTGTCGGCGTGCTCCGCCGCGAGGCCACGATATCATGATAAGATAGTATTTGCCGTTGTGCTTTATGAAACGGCTGCCTTCGAGCAGACCTGTTTCTGTGGAGTCGCGCTCAAATACACGTCCGGATAGTCCGCCTTCCTTCACTCCACTGAGGTCGGAATTGAGCTCTTTCATCTCACCGGTGCCGTAAAACACGTAGGCGCGACCGTCATCGTCGAAGAAGAGTGAGGCATCGTGGAAATGAGGTATTCGGTGGGCAAGAGTCCAGCCCTCACGAGGGTTTTTCGTAGTATATACGTATCCTTTCCACGGGGCTTCGTTCGGCGAGAAATAGAGGTAATACATTCCGTCCTTGTATCTGATAGAAGTAGCCCACTGCCCGCGTCCATACACGGTGCCCTCCCTGAGGTCGTATTTAGGACTGTCGTGGAGCGAGGGGAACACATAACTTGCCACGCGCCAGTTTACCAAGTCCTTGGAGTGCATCACAGGGGCACCTGGCATTAGGTGCATTGTAGTGCTAACGAGCCAGTAGTCGTCGCCGACTCGAATGACATCGGGGTCAGGAACATCAGCCCAAAGCAAGGGATTGTTGAATCCACACTGAACAGACAGCACCTTCTCGGCAAAACGTCTGCCAATGATGCGATAACCCTCGGCAGTGAAATGGAGTGAGTCATGAGCACAGGGACAGTCCTTGGAACTCACAACATGAGCCGTAGGAATGACATCGGGCAATTTGTTGATTATAGGGTTGTGAGCAGCGCAACGTCCTCCCACTTCCTTGCCTACCACTTCTCCGGCAAAGAGCGGTACGTCGGTAGCGTTAAGACCGAGGTCGGCAAGAAGATTCTCATACACCTTCTTCACCTTCTCTGGCCAGTCTTGCTGGCCGGTGTTGGTCTCTCCCTGAAGCATAAGCATACCTTTTATAACGCCCTGTTGCTTGGCTTTCTTTGCCAACTCCACGAGGCGGGCATAGGGATTGTTGTCGTAGTCTTTTGTCATGTTCTTCATCCACTGAGGCTGTTTCTCAAGGTATGAAGCATAGTTTTCCTTATCAAAAAGTTCTATGCCACAACCACCAATGGCTACGTTAATTACTCCTACACGCACACTCTTCGGAAGTCGACTGACCATAGTACGACCAAAATAGTCGGCAGGTGTAAGACCTGTGTAGGGACGGCAGAGTGGCGGCACTGCCTTGTGCCATTCGCCACGTTTCCAACCCAGTTTCTCGTCATCCATAGAAGCCATGGAGACGAATCGCTCATCTACGCCCTCCATGTCCTGCTGTTCATACCGTGCATTTCCCTCCATGTTCGACTGTCCGAAACAGAGGTAGATGTAGAAATTCTCGTCCTGCGCCTTTACGGTCAATGCCGACATCAGCGCCATCATTCCAATAATAATTTGTTTCATGTGATTTATTTTTTATACTTATTCTTTTTCATCTCTGGACCATTATCTCGTCGCCAGCCTTTGTCTCCACGTCATACTCATAAACACGTGGTATGACAGGACTTTGCGGCCTGATTTCCTTTGAAACGATAGGCTCTTTAATAGCCGCTGGTGCAAACAAACTGTTTGGGCACTCTCCCGTGGCTGGCCTCAAACCTATTCCTTTAAGAGGCACGTACGAGCGCAGGCGCAGCATTCCTCCTCGACGCGACCTTATCGTTGCCTTCGACAACTGAGAACCGTTCCACTCAATGTCCACCTCAAAGGCACCTCGTGCCACAAGTCCTTTCACGCTGCCCTCGTTCCATGTCTCAGGCAGTGCAGGCAGCAAGTGCAGAGCACCGTCGTGACTTTGAAGCAGCATCTCCGATACACCAGCGGTAAAGCCAAAGTTGCCGTCTATCTGGAATGGCGGATGAGCGTCGAAGAGATTCGGATAAGTTCTGCCGTTAGGATATTCCTTTGCCACCTCGTCGCTTGGTAACAGGCAGAGCATGTTTTGTATGATGCGGAAGGCATGGTCGCCATCGAGCATCCTCGCCCAGAAGTTTATCTTCCATCCGATACTCCAACCCGTTGCCATGTCGCCACGCTGAAGCAAGGTGTTTCTTGCCGCCTGGAACAACTGTGGATTGAGGCTCGGCGAGATTTGGTTGCTTGGATACAGGCCATAAAGATGGGATATGTGGCGATGGTTGTCCTTTGGATTGTCGGCATCCACAAGCCACTCCTGCAGTTGGTTATGGCGTCCAACCTGCATTGGGGGCAGTTGATCGAGAATGTTCTGCAACGAATCCTGATAAGCCTTGTCGCCACCGAGGGCGCGTGTGGCAAGCAGTGTGGAATATAGTGCATCGAAGGCTATTTGGTTGTCCATGGTGCAACCTGCCGTTATGCTCGCCTTCGACTTGTCGTATCCATGCTCCGGCGACATCGACGGAACTGTTACGAGCCAGCCATGCCTTGGATGCTTCACCAAATGGCTCATGAAAAAGTCTGCCGTGCCCTTCAGTGCCGGATAGTTTTTCTTAAGGAAATCCTTGTCGCCCGTGAAGAGATAGTGCTGCCAGAGATGTTGTGCCGCCCATGCGCCGCCGTTTGGCCACATTCCGTAATATGCGGCATCCACAGGTCCCGTGATGCGCCAAAGGTCAGTGTTGTGGTGGGCCACCCAACCCTTTGCTCCATAAAGCACGCGTGCCGCGTCGGCTCCTGTCTTTGCGAGGTCGTTGACCATGCTGAAGAACGGAGTGTGACATTCGCTGAGGTTTGTCACCTCGGCTGGCCAGTAGTTCATCTCGGCGTTGATGTTTATCGTGTATTTGCTGTCCCATGGGGCTTTCATCGATCCGTTCCATATTCCCTGTAGGTTTGCCGGCTGCCCTCCTGGTTGTGAGGACGAGATGAGCAGGTAACGTCCATATTGGTAGAGCAGTGCCACGAGGTTGAGGTCGTCGCTTTGGTTGAAGTTCCTTACCCGCTCGTCGGTCTCCGCCTCCGATGCTTTAGTGGCAGGGATGTCAAGTCTCACGCGGTCATATTGCGAGCGGTATTTCCTCTCGTGGTCGGCAAGTAGTTGCTGATAGTCCTTTTTCGTGGCATTTTTCATCATTGTCTCGCACCGGTGCGAAGCATTGCCCGACACGTCATGATAGTTCACGAAGTTTGTTGCTCCTACAATGATCAATGTGGCGCAAGCCGCATCCCTCACCTCCACAGTGCTTCCCTTCGCCTTTACTTTTCCGTCGGAATTAACCTTTATTCTACACTCCGCGTTGAGTGCTGACTTTATGCCTTCCTGTTCAACACCTTGGCAGCGCATGGTTAGCGTGTTGCCCTTCGCCTTAACCGTCGGCAGTAGCTCCTTGGGGCAGTCGTAGCCCAAAGTGAAGTTGAGCGCTTTAGCCTTATCGGATTCCAAACGCACCACTATCACGTTGTCGGCAAGTGAGGCAAACACCGTGCGACGGTATTCCACGTCGCCAACCATGTATCCTACAGTGGCTGTAGCGTTGCCAAGGTTCAGAGCTCGCGCGTAGTTAAGCTGGTTGGTCAGGGTGCTTTGATTCTTCTTGCCATAGTCAAACCTCAGCTTCATCGATCCTAATGGCAGATAGCGCATGCCGTGCTGCCCCGTGAAGTATGTCTCGTCAATTTTCTTTTGGGCTCCCATAAAGTTGTCCATGAACACCATTTCCCTTATTTCCTCCAATGCGGATAAACCTCGGTTGCTTAAGTTGTTGTGTGGACCGCCAGCCCAGAAAGTCTCCTCGTTGAGCTGCAGCTCCTCTTCCACTACTCCGCCAAACACCATTGCCCCCATGCGAGAGTTTCCCACTGGCAGAGCCTCCGTCCATGTCTTTGCCGGACGGCTGTACCACAACCTAAGGTCTTGCGCTGCCATGCTCATTGTCGCCAGCAGCAACAAGTTCAATACAATAAATTTCTTCATTCTTATCCGTTATTATTCAGTTTTGTTTGCAAAGTTACATCATTTCCCACACATACGGATATAATTATGTAACATAAATCTTAAAAATTGTATCATTGAAAAAATAATCTACATTGTTCATTCCCTTTCTCGATAATCACATATCCACTCTATTTCTGACAGCAAGCCGCAGAAGTTTGCTACTCGTCTTTTACAATATAATAAGGTACGGGAAAACATAGGGCAGCTTTCATTAATGTTACAAAACACTATGCAAATTGTTTCATTTAGCATTTTTTTTGCCTTTTCATGCTTGCTTTTAAAATAAGTTTGGTACTTTTGCAGCAACAATCAAACCTGGAACTGAAATTTCTAAGGGAAGAAGCATGGCAAGAACCAAATTTGACACCATAGCAGATTACTACGCAGAAAACCTTGAAGGGCTGCGTTTGTTTGCCAACAAGATACTGAACGACACCGAGGAAGCGAAGGATGTCGTTCAGGAGTGTTTTGTACGCCTGTTGGCTGTTGAGGACTCCATAAGTCTTGTATCCATGCCTGCCCTTGTCCACAATATGCTGAGGAATGCTGCGGTGAGCGTGGTGAGACATCGTGCCATTGCCCGCCAATACAATAAGGTTGAGTCTGCCGCCACCTCCGCCGCAACAGAGTCTCTTGAAGTGAGAATAATGGCGAGAGACATTGCTCGTCATGCGACAAGGCACATAGAGGCGTTGCCCGACAGTTGTCGAACAATTTTTCAGATGAGCCTCTACGATGGCATGAAAGTGGGGGAAATAGCATCGACGCTAAATATAAAGTACAAATTTGCTGAGAAACAGCTTGGCAAGGCACGAAAAAAGGTGCGTGAAGGTTTAAGAAACGTTGTATAACCCCAATATTTAACAAAACGTAACTATCAAGGCTAAAATATTCACGAAAACATTTGGAGGTTTGCCGAAAAAGGTCTAATTTTGCGGCACTACTATTACACATTGTCAATATATTGTGAAACATTAAAAAACCTACAATTATGGAAGTAGAGAAAATTATGCAACAGCTGGAGCAGAAGCACCCTGGTGAA
>CALZDK010000128.1 GCA_945637645.1 uncultured Prevotella sp. | reverse complement strand
TGGTTTTCGTGGTGTTGCCCATCTTGTCCAACAGGGCAAGGGCATGGACAATGGCGAGGAACTCCCCAATGTTGTTGGTGCCATGGAGAGGTCCGAAATGGAATACCTGTGCACCTGTGGCAAGGTCGATGCACTGGTATTCCATTGGTCCCGGGTTTCCGGAGCAGGCTGCGTCAACAGCCCATCCGTCTGCCGTCACCTCCATGGGTAACGGCAACACGGTGTCGTGTCTATAGTCCGGTGGGTTCTGCATATTGTTACATTCTCTCAGGCACCTCAATGCCGAGCAGCGCCATGCCGTTCTTAATCACTTTGGCTACGTTCTTTGCAAGCACAAGGCGGACGGACTTCTTGTTGGCATCCTCTTCCTTCAGGATTGAGTAGTCGTGATAGAACTGGTTGAATTCTTTTGTCAACTCGTAGCAGTAGTTGGCAATGCCGCTTGGACTGTAGTCCTTGCCTGCCTGCTCCACCACAGCCCCGTACTCGTTGAGCTTCTGTATGAGGTCTATTTCTTTCTGCGAGAGCAGTCCGTCGGTGTTGACATTGGCAAGGTCGATGTTCTCCTGTGTCTCGGCAGCCTTGCGCAGTATAGAGCGGATACGGGCGTGGGTGTATTGTATGAAAGGACCTGTGTTGCCGTTGAAGTCGATAGACTCCTCGGGGTTGAACAGCATGTTCTTGCGTGCATCCACTTTCAGAATGAAATATTTCAGTGCTCCCATGCCCACGATGCGTGCTATCTCGTTTCGCTCCTCGTCGGTCATATCGTTGAATTTGCCCAGTTCCTCGCTTGTCTGCTTGGCGTCGGCAATCATTGTCTCCACGAGGTCGTCGGCATCCACAACGGTTCCCTCACGGCTCTTCATCTTTCCGTTGGGCAGTTCCACCATTCCGTAGGAGAAGTGTACGAGTTCCTTGCCCCATTTGAATCCGAGGCGGTCGAGAAGGATGGAGAGCACCTGGAAATGGTAGTTCTGCTCGTTGCCCACCACATATATCATCTTGTCGATGGGGAAGTCCTTGAAACGCATCTCGGCAGTGCCGATGTCCTGTGTCATATACACCGATGTGCCGTCGGAGCGCAGCAGCAGTTTCTTGTCGAGTCCCTCGCCGGTAAGGTCAGCCCACACCGAGTTGTCCTCGTGTCTCTCGAAGAGTCCCTTGGCGAGTCCTTCCTCCACCTTTGCCTTTCCCTTGAGGTAAGTTTCCGACTCATAGTATATCTTGTCGAAGCCTACGCCAAGAGCCTTGTAAGTCTCGTCGAAGCCGGCATACACCCAGTCGTTCAATTTCTTCCACAGGGCGCGCACCTCAGGGTCGTTCTGTTCCCACTTCACGAGCATTTCGTGTGCCTCCTTGATGAGCGGAGCCTCTTCCTTGGCTTTCTTCTCAGCCTCTTCCTCGCCCATTCCTTCGGCAACATACTTCGCAGTGAGCTGCTTCACCTCTTCGCGGTAGTGCTTGTCGAAAGCCACATAGTAGTCGCCGATGAGGTGGTCGCCTTTCTTTCCGCTTGTCTCGGGTGTTTCCCCGTTGCCATATTTCAGCCATGCGAGCATCGACTTGCAGATGTGTATTCCGCGGTCGTTGACGATGTTTGTCTTCACCACTTTGTTGCCGTTGGCCTCCATAATCTTTGCCAACGACCATCCGAGCAGGTTGTTGCGCACATGTCCGAGGTGGAGAGGCTTGTTGGTGTTTGGCGATGAATATTCTATCATCACCAATGGCGAGTCTTCCGTTGCCTTTTTCTCACCAAACTTCTCGTCGGCGTTGATGTCGGCGAGCAAGCCGAGCCATGCCGACTGGGCGATGACGAGGTTGAGGAAGCCCTTCACCACATTGAACGATGCTATTGCGGGGCAGTTCTCCACGAGATACTGTCCTATCTCCTGTGCCGTGTCTTCGGGTTTCTTTTTTGAAATCTTAAGGAATGGGAACACGACGAGGGTGAGGTTGCCCTCAAACTCGCGTTTCGTTTTCTGCAGCTGCACCATCTTCTCGCCAATTTCCTGACCGTAGAGGGTCTTCACGGCGTCGATGACCGCACTGCCAATAATGCTTTCTATCTTCATCTCTTTTTACTATAGTAACCTGTTATATTTCGAAATCGTCGGCAAAGGTACTACAAAAGAGTGAAATGGCAAAGAAAACAGAGCTTTTTCTTTGCCATTTCACGTTAGTTATTATTTTTCTCCCTTAGTGTCTCTCTCACTATTCTTCCCCAAGGCTTTATGAGGTCCTTTGACCAGTTGCCTGTTGCCTTTGCCCTTGGCAGGAGCATGGAGCAGCTCTCGTTTTTGTCGCTCACCGACCAGCATACCCAGCTGATCTTCTTTGCTTCCATAAACTCCACCCACTCGTTCCACGAGTCCTTGTCGAGCTTACCGTCGCCGGAAGCATCCATGGAGGCACACTCGGAGATGAACACCGGAATGCCGCGTTGCATTGCCGCATCAACGCGGTCGCGCAGATACTGCTTGTGTGTTCCTGCATAGAAGTGGACAGTGTACATCAGGTTGCTGTAGCCTTCGAGAGGGCTCTCTGCCACGAGATGGATGTCTTGGTCCCAATGAGGGCAACCCACGAGAATGATGTTGTCGGGGTCGTAGAGACGAATCTCGTCTATCACCGCCTTGGAGTATTCCTTGAGGCTCTCCCAAGTGTCCTCCACGGGTTCGTTGTAGATCTCGTAAATCACGTTAGGGTATTTTCCGTATTTCTTTGCCATTTTCCCGAAGAACTTCACCGCATCCTTTGTCTTCAGTTCGTGGGAGTGCCAGTCGATGATGACATAGACACCTTCCTTGATGGCAGCTTTCACCACAGGCTCCATGCAGTCGAGGGCGAAACTTGGGTTTTCAAGATAGTTGTCCTCAATCATTATGCCCATGGCGGCACGTATCACGGTAGCCTTCCAGTCGTTGGCAATCCACTTCACCGCCTTGGCGTTGTAGAAGCGCGGCCAGAGGTTGTGCCATCCAAGGCTCGCGCCACGCAAGGTGACGGCATTGCCGTTCTGGTCGCACAGTTGTGTTCCCTCCACTTTGAGTTGTCCCCACTGCTGCACGGGAGTGAGTTCCTTTTTGGCAAACGATGCTATAGTCATCATTGCCACTACGATTGCAAGAATTGTTCTTTTCATTATTGTTTCATTTTTTTTAGGTTATTGCAATTTTATGCTTGCAAATATAATCATTTCTCCGCAATCTGCTTTCAAAAGCCAAGAAAAAATCAACAAAAAGATAAAAAAGAGGTTGTTTGTAACGGTTTTGAAGCATAATAGTATCATTTGTTTAACAAGTATGTTGTGACATTGTAATCTAACAGCCGTACCTTTGCACCCGAAAACAAACATCATATTTTTTGAAACGAATGAAGACAGTAAAAAGACTTTTCGCCACAACGGTTGTGGCTATCGCAACTGCCTCTGCCACATGGGCTATAGAGGCTACAGAAGAAACAAGTTTCGGTATCGTCAGCGGTCAGGTGACAGACTCTGAGCAACACACTCTCCCCGGAGCTACCATTCAGATTGAGAGCCTCCACACGGGTGTAACAGCCGATATTAACGGATTCTACAAGCTGCCTAATCTGAAACCGGGCACTTACACGCTGAAAGTGAGCTACGTGGGATATAACCCTATATATAAAAAGGTGAACATTACGGACACGAAGAAGCTCATCGTCGAGAACATAGTGATGAACGAGGGCGTAGAGCTGAGCGAGGTGAACGTGAAAGGTGCCTTCGCCGGACAGCGCAAGGCTCTGCAGATGCAGAAAAGCGCAATGGGAGTGACCAACGTGGTGAGTGCAGACCAGGTGGGCAAGTTCCCCGATTCAAACATCGGCGACGCCTTGAAGCGTATCAACGGTATCAACGTTCAGTATGACCAGGGCGAGGCCCGTTTCGGACAGGTTCGCGGTACAAGTGCCGACCTCACATCGGTGACAGTGAACGGCAACCGTCTGCCATCAGCCGAAGGCGACACACGTAACGTGCAGCTCGACCTTATTCCTGCCGACATGGTGCAGACCATAGAGGTGTCGAAGGTGGTGACATCTGATATGGATGGCGATGCCATTGGTGGAGCCATCAACCTTGTTACGAAGAACACTCCGTTCCGCCGTGTGCTCAACTTCACCGGTTCTACAGGCTACACATGGATTTCGGGCAAGCCACAGTGGAACATCGGAGGCACTTGGGGCGACCGCTTCTTCGACAACAAGCTCGGCATCATGGCAAGTGCATCTTACCAGTATGCTCCCGGTGGTTCAGACAACACAGAGTTTGAATATGTAGAGAAAAAAGGTGAGGTGCAGCTTAAGGAGGCACAGGTGCGCCAATACTATGTGACACGTGAGCGCCAGAGCTACTCACTGGCTCTCGACTACCAGTTCAACCCATTACACAAAATATCGTTCAAGGGCATCTACAACCGCCGCAACGACTGGGAGAACCGCTATCGTATCAGCTATAAGAAACTCAACTCTGACGCTGAGGACCAGAGCGTAGTGATTCAGACAAAGGCTGGTTCTGACGACAACAAGAGCGCACGTCTTGAGCGTCAGCAGACCATGGACTTCACTCTCGACGGTGAGCACAACTTCGGCAACCTCAAGGTGGACTGGGCTTCAAGCTACTCTCGCGCAACGGAAGACCGACCAAACGAGCGTTACATCGGTTTGAAACTCAAAGGCAGCGACAAGCTTAACTTCGGCGAATCTTTCGAGGACGTTGGCTTGCGCCAGCCATACTCAACACTTGCAATACCTGCATTCGGTGATGCTAAATGGAAGATTGACGAGTTCACAAACTCAGACCAGTCTATCAAGGAAAATGAAATTAAGGAGCGCATCAACTTCACCCTGCCACTGTCGAAGGGGCTCTATGGCAACACCCTTAAGTTTGGTTACAAATACACCCGCAAGGAGAAGGAGCGCAACACCGAATACTACGACTATAGCGATGCCGCTGACAAGTATATACCAGACTGGCAGGACAACCTCGTAAGCGAAGTGCGCGAGGGCTTTATGCCTGGCAGCCAGTATCCTATCGGCACTCAGTTTGTAAGCAAGGACTATATGGGCAAAATCGTGTTCAACAAGGCTGACGGCGCAGAGCTCTATGAGGAGGAAGCCGGAAACTACGAGGCAACAGAGCAGATACACGCAGGCTACATCCGCTTCGACCAGAAACTGGGCAATCGTCTTGACGCAACACTGGGTCTGCGTCTTGAGAACACAAGACTCAACACAAGCGGTGTGAACTACACCATGGACGAGGAAGAAAACGA
>CALZDK010000127.1 GCA_945637645.1 uncultured Prevotella sp. | reverse complement strand
GTTCATACAGCTTCAGCCGCAATACCTTACCATTTGGGAACTCGAACTGGAACTTTTTGCGATTGAACATAGGATTATTCTTGTGGATGATGCGATGGTAATTGGGACTGATGATAATGATGTTCGTGGAGTCGTTGTTCTGCGAACGGGTGAAGTAGTCGATGTGGTGGGCCTCGACAACGCTGTCGCCATACTCGTCGCCAATCTTCTCGCCGCTGATCTCGTCGCGATAGTCGTAGAACCGCTTCAAGGTCAGGATGATGCTGCGGTCAATGCGACGATACTTCACCAGCCGCTGCTTCTCCTCAATCGAAGCGGTCTTGTCGGCCATGAAGAACTGGTCATCGTCACTCTGTTCGTAAACCTCCTCGGGAATGGCGTTCAGCGTGTGGGCTAGCTGCTGATAGTCGGAACTGGAGCAACACTCCATGCAGAGCACGTCGGGCGACGAGGTCAGATACAGGCGGATGTACTCCTGCAGGTCGTCAGGCAACGGAATCTGCCGCTTGCTCTTGCCCAGCACCTGCTTCTGCGCAAACAGGTACGCATAGCTCTCCTGGAACACGGCCCGCAGTTTGACGGCCAACGGTGACTGGCGACTGTAGCGAATCTGAATGACATCCTTATGCCCCGCCCAGTTGCTCTGCACAAAGTTCTGGTTTTTCAGCTTCGCATCGTAGAACTCGCCGTCAATCAGTATTTTGATGTCCTTGCTCTGCCCGTGCGTCAAGATGGATTCATCCCACGCCTTGAACAGCGAGCACACCGACACCGGAATGGTCATCCCGTCATTCAGCAACGACCAGTCCACCGTCTTCTGCAATATGAATCCATTGTCGTAATCCATCAGAGTTATATTTTGCTTTTTTAATTTCTTGTTTACTTCTTACTGTCTTCTTTCCCTATCGAGAGACTATCGAACGCCTATTCTACGTCCTTGTTTCGACCTTCGAACGACGGCGAAACAATCTTGCTACGATACACCTTGGACACGCCTCCAACGCGCCAGTCTGTCTGACCTGTATATGTTCCGTTCGTCATCTTGTATCTTTATGTTTCCTTTTATGTCAAAACTTAACTCGTTTTCATTATCATGTTAAAGAAACTTGCGGTTTCGCTCCCATGGCATTCTATCAGAGGTATTTCAAATAATCATTAATTTGAGCCTCTAACTCGGGAAGGTCGTTTTGTATCACATCCCAAACAACAGTATTATCCACCTGAAAATATTCGTGTACAATATAGTTTCTCATGCCAGTAATCAGTTTCCATTGTGTGACGGGATGAGCTCTTTTAAACTCGTTTGTCAGAAGATTGGCGGCCTCTCCAATAATCTCAATGTTCTTTACAACGGCATAGTACATCATATCGTCTTCCACTAAATCATCAATACGCTTACCATTGGTATAACGTTTGATTCTTTCAATGGCTTGAACAATATGCTCCAACCTTGTTTTGTCTCTACTCGCCTCTCTCATAAATCAGAATTTTGTCTTTTTCTGCTGATTCTTGTGCAAATGGCAGAAGCGTGCCTTCTGAAACCAAATCTACTTTACGTCCTAATAGTTCCTCCAAGTCGTTCCACATGCCAAAGAACTTTAGACCGATAGGGCGGCTCTTGTCTAATAGCACGATGATATCTACATCGCTGTCTGGTGTCTGCTCGTTACGTGAAAACGAACCAAAGAGCCATGCCTTCAAGACTGGTTGCGTCTTGAAATACTCGGCGATTGTTTTTGTCATCATACCTGTTGTCATCATAATCCCTCTCATTTATGTTTCCTCCGCAAAAATACATATTAAAACCGAAAGGGCAAAGGAAAAGGGAAATTATTCTGTTTCAATAATGTGTAAATGTTGACAAATCGTTAATTTCTTGTTTATATCCCAATAATATTGTACCATTGCCACGTGTTTCCAAAATTAAGGAAACAACTGTCGGAAAGTTTCCTGAAAATAAGGAAAGGTTATTTTCATGTTAATGCCCAACGATATGCTAAAGGATGTCCAAAATAAAAAATTAAGGGGCAAAGGAAAAGGGAGAGGGAAAAAAGACCTCTTAACCTCAATCTCGCCTGTCGTTGATGTTCTTGAGGATGAGTCCTGCGAGTGTGAGTCCGAACATGGCTGTGACATGATGGAGCGAGCCGTTTATCTGCGCCTTTGACGAGCACCACTCGTGGTTTAACAAGGCAGCGTCTCCCGGTCCTTTTTCTGCTTTGGGGCACATGCATTTCTCAGAGCCGCATGTAGCGTTTCTGCCTTTGTTTTCGAGCAGTTCGTCGCTATAGACACACAGGAACTTGCGTGCCGGCTTGGTCTTGAGCCTCTTGAAGCGTTGACGCAGGGCACGTGCCAATGGACATCCCTTTACCTTCCAGAACTCGTCCACCTTGACTCTCGTCGGGTCTATCTTTAGTGCTGCTCCCATGGATGAGAAGAAGACAGCCTTTGTGCGGCATGCCATTTCAATGAGTAGCCGTTTGTCTCGTAGTGAGTCTATGGCATCAATGATGAAATCGTATGCCTGAAGGTTGAAGCTGTTGGCTGTCTCTTCCGAGAAAATCTGCTGGCGTGCATCTATTTCGGCTTTAGGGTTGATGGTTAGGAGGCGTTCCTTCAGGGCATCTACCTTCACTTGCCCCACGGTATTGACCGTAGCCATGAGTTGGCGGTTGATGTTGGTGATGCACACCCTGTCGCTATCTACTATAGTGAGGTGTCTTATTCCGGAGCGCACGAGGCTTTCAGCACACCAGGAGCCTACTCCTCCTACTCCGAAAATGATAACCTTTGCGTCTGTTATCCTTTCCATTGCCCTGTCGCCAAGGAGCAGGCTGGTGCGGTTGAATATTCCTTTTTCTATGCCCATTGTTATGTTTTTGCTGCAAAGGTACAAAAAATTTGAGGTTTCAGGTTAAAGGTCTTGAGGTTTTAAGGTTATGAGGTTGAAAATTAGGAGTTATGATGAGCCATTACTATTTCAGGGGTGGAACATATTGCCTTTTAACTCCCTTCATAACTGCCCCTCATAACTCCCTTTTAACTACTAATAATCTCTATAACCTCATAACCTCAAAACCTCTATAACCTAATAACCTCAAAACCTTATAACCTTATAACCTCAAAACCTCACTACTTTGAGCCTATTCGGCTTATGGCATCCTGTCCGGCACCAGTTCCCTTGTATTTGCTTCGTGTGGTGTTGAAGTTGTAGCGCACGGTGAGTATGAGCCTGTTGTAGTCGGACACGTTAGTCTGGTGAATGTTGTAGCTTCCATAGTTAATGTACACGTTGTTGTTGGCTTTCTGGAAGATGTCCTGGCAGGAGAGCCTTAGCGTGAGAGCCTTGTCCTTGAGGAACGACTTCTGCACGGCTGTCTCCAATGCCCAGTAGTTGCTTGTGAGTTTCACGTTGCTGTAATTGGCTTTGGTGTAGAACTCGGAGTTGACCTCGAACTGCCAGTCGTGCTTGAACCGGAACGCGTTGTTTGCGTTGAAGACCCACATTGGTTTGTTGAACGACTGCTTTCCGTTGTCGAAGTCGAGTGTCAGCCATTGTTTCACGAATGCCGCCGTCCACACCGGAGTGTAGCATCCCCATGTCTTGTTGGCTGTGAGGAAGAGGTGTATCTGCCTTTGTGGCTTGTCGATGTTTTTGTAGCTCACCCTAATCATACCCTCTTCATTCATCTGTTCGCTCCAGCTGCACACCTGGTTTTTCATCTCCGAGTAGTTTGCCCCGACTGTGAACATTCCGCACATTGCCGTCAGCGACACGTTGTGCTGTGTGGATGGCTTGAGCTTTGGATTTCCCTGTTGCACTACATATCTGTTGTGGTATGACATGGAGTTGTTGAGTTCCCAGAAGGATGGTCTCTGTGTCTTGCTTGCGTATGCGAGCGACATCCTCACTTTTCCGAATGCCGTGGATATAGATGCCGACGGGAAGAGGTTGTCGTAGTCTCTGCTGAGGTTGTTGTCGGGAGAGAGTATGTCTTTATAGTCGAATGCGGAGTGTTCGTACCTTAGTCCCACGTTGAAGTTTGTGACCTCGTTTATGGCTGCACCATATTGTATAAATGCTGCGTATGTGTTGTCCTTCACTTTCGACTCAGAGTCGGGCAGGCCAGTCCCTACGCTTCCGTTGCTGTTTTTCCTGTTTACGAAAGTTTCCTCCGTGCCTACCGTCAGCATTCCTTTCCATATAGGATATGAGAGAACGAGCTTTGCCGCCACCATGTCGTTGTTCGATTTGCTTACAGCCTCCACGTCCTTGTTCGTCGTTGTGGCTTTCTCGGCTGTAAACTGGTGTTCGTTGTCCTTTGAGAAATACATGTTTGTGTTGAAGTCGATGTTCAGTTTGCCTACATTTCCGTTGTAGTAGGCATTTACAAGTATGTTGTCGGGATTGTCGCTCCATTTCCTGCCATCGCTGCTGACACTCTCCATATAAGTACCTTTTTCCCACTTGTTCATGTTTAGCATCTCCTTCGTGTTTGAGTGGGTGGTTACGGAATAGTCCAGTTTCGCTCCGAGAGAGTGGTTCTCGTTTATCTGCCAGTTGAAGCCTGCATTCAGATGCGTTCCTATTCCCCTCCATTTGTAGTCGAGGTTGCCATCATACCTGAACAGCTCGTCGCTATTGTTCCTGTCGGTCGTAACCTGTCCCAGGTCGCTCCATTGGTGGGATGTGTATTGCCACTCCTTGGCTGATGCGAAGAAGTCGAGTCCACCTACTCGGTAGTTCATGTCAACCTGACATTCGGGATCGTTGGTGCCCGTCCTGAGACTCTGTTCCGACTTGCCAAAGACATTGAAGCCGAATCCGTCTCCCCTTCGTCTTACAGTCTTTATCTTTACGACAGCCGTCACCGTGGCATCATAAGCCGCACCTGGGTTTGTTATTACTTCCACGTTTGCTATCTCGTCGCTCATGAGGCGTTTCAGCTCGTCCTTGTCGTAAACCCTTCTGCCGTTGATATAATATACGGGCTTTCCTCTGCCTATGACTTCAAGTTCGTCGCCTTTCCTAATCATTCCCGGCACTTTGCGCAATACGTCCTGCGCCGTGCCCGCCTTCTCAAGTACCGAGCCTGTGATGCGTGTAACCATAGCATCGCCTTTCAGTCTCGTGTAAGGTAGTTGTCCTCTTACGACAACCTCCTGAAGCTGCTGGATGTTCATGGTATCTACTGACAGAGTGTCAACCTTTTGCTCAGTCTGAGCATTTGCCATTACCGCGCCTGCGGTCAAAAGTGAAAACAAAACAATTTTTCTCATCATCTTATATCTTTTGATTC
>CALZDK010000126.1 GCA_945637645.1 uncultured Prevotella sp. | reverse complement strand
GGGGAAAGATTGACTGCTACCTCAAAGGAGGAATACAATGGAACCAAGTGCCTTACCCTCTGCTCATCATGCCTGAGACCAACCTCAGCTACATCATTCAGGACGAGACCTTCGAACTCATCGACAATATGGAGTTCCTCAACGACCGCTTTGCCTCGCTCTACGTGTCGTGGGACTTCAACGGCAAGATATTCAACCGAATACCATTGCTGAAGAAACTCAAGTGGCGCGAGTACGTCGGCTTCCGTTGCCTGTGGGGAGAACTGACAGACAAGAACAACCCGTTCCTTGAGCAGAACGCACAGAGCGACGTGCTGATGATGTTCCCCAGCGGTTGTCGTGTGATGGACCCGAAGAAGCCCTACTACGAGCTTTCCCTCGGCATTCACAACATCTTCAAGCTCATCCACGTGGAGTATGTCCGCCGACTGAACTACACCGACTATCCCGGTGTTCACAAGGATGGCATCCGATTTATGGTGAGAATGACGTTCTGATGAAGAAAAAAAATTAAAGAATTAAAAAATTAAAGAATTAAAGGTGATGACACTATATCCAAAACTCATAATGGATGCACTGGCAACAGTGACTTATCCAGGCACAAAGAAAAATCTCGTGGAGAGCGGCATGGTTGCCGACACTCCAAGCATTAACGGAATGAAAGTAAAGGTGGTGCTGGAGTTTCCACGCGACACCGACCCGTTCCTCAAATCCACGGTGAAGGCAGCCGAGGCAGCCATTCACTACCATATATCGAAGGACGTGGAAGTGGAGATAGCGACAGAGTTCAAGTCGAAACCTCGTCCAGAAGTGGGAAAACTCTTGCCCGACGTGAAGAACATCATTGCAGTGAGCTCAGGAAAAGGTGGAGTGGGGAAGAGCACAGTCTCTGCCAACCTCGCCATCTCGCTCGCACGACTCGGCTACAAGGTGGGCCTTCTCGACGCCGACATCTTCGGTCCTTCAATGCCCAAGATGTTCAAGGTGGAAGACGCCAGACCATACGCCGTGGAGAAAGACGGAAGGAAACTCATTGAACCGATAGAGAAATACGGAGTAAAACTACTCAGCATAGGTTTCTTCGTCAATCCCGACACCGCGACACTGTGGCGAGGCGGAATGGCGACAAACGCGCTGAAGCAACTCATTGCCGATGCCGACTGGGGCGACCTCGACTACTTCATTCTCGACACGCCTCCAGGCACAAGCGACATTCACCTCACTCTGCTGCAGACGCTCGCCATAACGGGAGCTGTCATTGTAAGCACTCCGCAGCAGGTGGCACTCGCCGACGCACGAAAGGGAATAGACATGTACAGAAACGACAAGGTGAACGTGCCCATCCTCGGACTTGTGGAGAACATGGCGTGGTTCACTCCCGCCGAACTGCCCGAAAACAAATACTACATCTTCGGAAAGGAAGGATGCAAGCGGCTGGCTGAGGAAATGAACACTCCGCTGCTGGCTCAGATTCCTCTCGTGCAGAGCATCTGCGAAAGCGGCGATGCAGGCGAGCCCGCGGCTTGCAACATCGACACCATAACCGCACAGGCCTTCATCAACCTGGCACAGGCTGTGGTAACGGTGGTGAACAAGCGAAACCGCGAACAGAAACCAACAAAAATAGTGGAAGTAAAGAAAAGCTAAAAAAACATTCAACTATGACTCCAACAGAAATCAGAAACGAAAAGATGGCTGCCAAGATAATAAAGAACCTTGAGCGCCGACACATTAAGGGATATTACTGCCCAACGGCAGAGGAAGCAACAAGACTCGTGGCAAGACTCGTGGAAAAGGGAAGTTCCGTGACATGGGGCGGTTCGATGACCATCCGCGACATGGGAATACCCGCCGCGCTTCACGCCAACGAAACACTCACGGTTTACGACCGCGACCTCGCCGAGACACGCGAGGAAGCACAGGAAATCTACCGCAAGGCGTTCAGCTGCAACTACTATCTCTCAAGCGTCAACGCCATGAGCGAGGACGGACAGATAGTGAACGTGGACGGAACGGGAAACCGTGTGGCTGCAATAACCTTTGGTCCTGAACACGTGATTTTCGTTGTTGGTGTCAACAAGATAACACAGGACGTGGAGTCGGCGGTGAAACGCGCACGTTCCACAGCAGGACCGATAAACACCGCACGATTCAACATCGAGACACCTTGCAAGATTGACGGACTTTGCCACAACTGCAACTCCAACGACTGCATCTGCAACTACATACACATCTTGCGTAACTCGCCAAAGGGCAGACACCAGGTGGTTATCGTAGGAGAAAATCTTGGCTACTGATGATTGTTTGCATCGCAGAGAAACCCAGTGTGGCTCGCGAGATAGCGCGCATCCTTGGCGCAACGGCATCGCGCGATGGCTACATTGAAGGCAACGGCTATCAGGTCACCTGGACATACGGACACCTTTGCACACTGAAGGAACCACACGACTACACCGAGGCTTGGAAGCCTTGGTCGCTAAGTCGTCTGCCTATGATTCCGCAACGGTTTGGCATAAAGCTCATTCCGCAGGAACACATAGAGAAGCAGTTTGCCGTGGTGCAGAAGCTGATGCAGAATGCCGACAGCATCGTAAACTGCGGAGATGCCGGACAGGAGGGAGAACTAATTCAGCGATGGGTGATGCAGAAGGCAGGGGCTAAATGCCCTGTGAAGCGACTGTGGATTTCATCGATGACAGACGAAGCCATTGCCGAAGGATTCCAGCAACTGAAAGACCAGCACGACTACCAGTCGCTATATCTTGCGGGAGTGAGCCGAGCAATAGGCGACTGGCTTCTTGGCATGAACGCAACACGACTCTACACACTGAAATACGGACAGAACCGACAGGTGCTGAGCATAGGAAGAGTGCAAACTCCAACCCTCGCCCTTATTGTCAACCGACAGAAGGAGATAGAGCAGTTCAAGCCAGAACCCTATTGGATTCTCTCCACAACCTATCGCGACACTGTCTTCTCATCGACAAAGGGAAAATTCACTAAAAAGGAGGAAGGCGAGAAATTCCTTGAGACAATAAGCGGCAAGCCTTTCACCGTGACCGACGTGCAGAAGAAAAACGGCACCGAACAACCGCCGCAGCTCTACGACCTCACCTCGCTACAGGTTGACTGCAACAAGAAATACTCGATGAGTGCCGAACAGACACTCAACATCATACAAGGACTTTACGAGAAGAAACTCACCACCTATCCGCGTGTTGACACACAGTATCTCAGCGACGACATCTATCCGAAGTGTCCGCAGACACTGCAGGGACTGATGGAGAAATACAGCCAGCTCCTTGCGCCTCTGGGAGGAAAGGTGCTGAGGAAGTCGAAGCGCGTGTTCGACTCGTCGAAAGTCACCGACCACCACGCAATTATCCCAACCGGTGTGCCAGCGCGCAACCTCACCGACATGGAACGTAATGTCTATGACCTCATTGCCCGCCGCTTCATTGCAGTGTTCTATCCCGACTGCAAGTTTGCCACAACAACGGTGATGGGAAAGGTGGAGAACATAGATTTCAAAGTGTCGGGGAAAACCATTCTCGACGAAGGGTGGCGAGTAGTATATCAAAAGG
Source organism: uncultured Prevotella sp. (assembly GCA_945637645.1). Lineage (GTDB taxonomy): Bacteria > Bacteroidota > Bacteroidia > Bacteroidales > Bacteroidaceae > Prevotella. The sequence goes on along the minus strand of CALZDK010000126.1, from coordinate 2,038 downwards.
CGACAGGCAACCAGGACAAAGCCGAAAGCAATGAAAGCCAAGACAATCCCGACAACGCAGAGGAGCGCACCTTGCCTAATTTCGTAAAAGGTGAGAGTGGCGACCACGTGCCCTCGCTCACCGAGAAATGGACAACGCCTCCGAAATTCTACACCGAGGCGACACTGCTCAGAGCAATGGAAACGGCAGGAAAGTTTGTTGAGGACGAGGAACTGCGTGCAGCACTGAAGGAGAACGGCATCGGCAGACCTTCCTCGCGTGCTGGCATCATAGAGACATTGTTTAAGCGACACTACATTAAGCGCGAGCGCAAGAATCTCATTGCCACTCCTACCGGCATCGAACTTATTGACACCATAAAGGAGGAACTGCTGAAAAGCTGCGAGCTGACTGGCATCTGGGAGAAGAAACTGCGCGACATTGAGGCAAAGAAATACGACCCTGGGCAGTTTATCGAGGAACTGAAGGAACAGATAAAGCAGATTGTGCAGGAGGTGATGGCCGACAACAGCAACCGAAGGGTTACTGTACTCTCCGACGCCGACCTGAAGAAAAAAATGGCACCAAAGGTGGCGCAAGCCCCGAAGCCCAAACCTGCCCCGAAGCCTGCCGCCACTGCGCCAGCCGCGACTGATAACAACCAGGATTCCATTGTGGGAACCGTCTGTCCTCTCTGCGGACAAGGTCATCTTATTAAAGGAAAGACAGCCTATGGTTGCAGCCGATGGAAAGAAGGCTGTAACTACAGAGTACCATTTAAATGAAGAGTGAAGAGTGAAATAAAATATATCGTTATTTTGGTGCTGGTCTTTGCTCTTGCATCGTGCGGAGCAGACGCTTATATGAAGAAGGGCGACCAGTTCTATGCCATCGGGGAATACTTCGATGCGGCGGAGCAATACAAGAAAGCATACTCCAACACTCCGGTAAAAGAACGTGATACAAGAGGGAAAAGGGCTAAGAAACTCGCTGATTGTTACAGAAGAATTAACGCAAGCCAAAAAGCCATCGCTGCCTACAACAACACTATAAGATATAACCAAGCCGACAGCCTTACACACCTGAGACTCGGACAACAACTGATGAAGACAGGCAACTACCGACAAGCTGAAAAGGCTTTCGCCACAGCTCTCGACAGCCTTCCAAACTCCACGCTCGCAAAAAACGGACTTCGTTCGGCAAAGATGGCTCCGCAGTGGAAGAAAGATGGTTCACAATACACAGTGAAGAGAGCCGACATCTTCAACTCCCGACGCGCCGACTACTCGCCAATGCTTTCGGGCGAGGACAACGACAGACTTTATTTCACTTCGACACGCAACCAAACCAAGGGTGACGAACTGAGCGGAATAACAGGAACAAAGACCGCCGACATCTTCGTGGCGATGAAGGACGAGAAGGGAAAATGGATGAAACCACAGACTATTGACACCGAGCTGAACAGCGACTACGACGAGGGCGCATGCTCATTCACTCCCGACGGACGGACGATGTTTCTTACACAGTGCATAAGTGACCCTTCTTATCCTCGCTACGCAACAATATGCACCTCGCAGCGCAACGACGCCACATGGGGAAAATCCACACCAATAGAACTTACAAAGGACACACTCTCAAGTTTTGCCCATCCCGCCGTTTCTCCCGACGGACAGTGGCTCTACTTCACTTCCGACATGCCGGGAGGAGAAGGAGGACTCGATATATGGAGAGTGCGCATAGTGGCGGAAGGGAAATATGGAGGTGTGGAAAACCTTGGTAAGCCGATAAACACCGAAGGCGACGAGATGTTTCCGACATTCCGTCCCAACGGCGACCTCTACTTCTCGTCCAACGGACATCCGGGAATGGGAGGACTCGACATATTCATTGCAAGGCAGGACAGCACAAGAAAGGGTTGGCAGATAGAACATCCTGGATTTCCCCTAAACTCCGAGGCAGACGATTTCGGCATGACTTTCGAAGGACTGAAGAACCAAGGATTCTTCTCTTCCAACAGAGGCAACGCAAGAGGCTGGGACCATATCTTCAGTTTCTACAA
>CALZDK010000125.1 GCA_945637645.1 uncultured Prevotella sp. | reverse complement strand
GACCTGCTGGCTCTAAGTATGTACTTAAGAATGCTATGGTTTGCACAAACGCCTATTTGGAGGAATATCTCACCACTTCTGGCATCAGCGACGTCATCGCAGCTCCTAAGGCTCAGAACAACGTTCGTTACAACCTCAACGGACAGCGTGTGGGCAACGGTGCCAAGATCTTTATCATGAACGGTAAGACTTATATCAACAAATAAAAGATAACTACAGTATCATAGGGAAGGCATGGAACGAGAGTGCCCATGGCTTCCCTATTGTTTAATTATGAGAGTTAATATAAGGAGTTAACTCCATAGCTATCAGAAAAAAAACTAATGAAAGGAAAAAGAATATTGGGATGACTTCACACAAAAACCGATTGTCAAAGGAGGAGACAGCAGGGAGGAGAAACGAAACGGACAACAAATATACAAAAAATAAATAACGTAAACAAAAAACTATGAGAAAAATTGCATTGCTATTCTTAGCACTCATATCCAGCATGACACTCATGGCACAGACCACACTCCGCGGAACGGTGCTCGACGCCACCCAAGGAGAGCCGCTAATAGGCGCAACGGTCATGGTGAAGGGAACATCGGTGGGCAGCGTTGCCGACTTCGACGGAAACTTCACGCTCAGCGTGCCTAAGGGCAAGACCCAGATCGTAGTGTCGAGCATAGGCTATGTGAGTCAGACTATCAACATCGCAGGAAAAACCACCATCACCGTGAAACTTAAGGAAGACTCGAAGGTGATGGACGAAGTGGTGGTAGTGGGTTACGGACAAATGAAAAAGAGCGACCTTTCAGGCGCACTGTCGCAACTCAAGGGAGAAGACATGATGAAGGGCGGATCGCTCGATGTGGCACACGGTATGCAAGGAAAGATTGCCGGTGTGAACATACAGCAGAGCGACGGTGCACCAGGCGGTGGCATGAGCATCGTGGTGCGCGGTACCAACTCGTTCTCCACCAGTTCGCAACCGCTGTTTATCGTTGATGGTGTTCCATTCGAATCAGGCAGCACACCGTCCAATGGCGCCACGACCAACGAACAGCAGTCAAACCCTCTGAGCTTTATCAATCCCCACGACATCGAGTCGATAGAGGTGCTCAAAGACGCCTCCGCCACGGCCATCTACGGTTCGCGCGGTGCTAACGGTGTCGTTCTTATCCAGACAAAGAAGGGTAAGGCCGGTAAGCCGAAGGTTGAGTTCAACGCCACATGGGGATGGCAGAACATCTCAAAGAAGATCGACATGCTCGACCCTGTGACATACGCCACATATGTGAACGAGCAGAACCTCAACGATCGCTACTATAACGGTTCGAAGTCAAATACGCTGCCTTATCCCGGAACATGGGGCTATCAGTATTATCCCGACGGACATCCAAACTACAACACCGGAAAATACACCGGTGCGCCAGAAGACTACCGCAACGGAGGATGGTTCTACGACGAATATGGCAATGCCACACAGCTCGGCACTGCCGACTGGCAAGACGAGATCTTCCAGAATGCCTTCCAGCAAGACTATAATATTAATGTGAGCGGCGGCGACGACCGCGGCTACTATAGCTTCTCGGGCAACTATGCCGACCAGGAAGGTATAATCAAAAACTCGGGATATAAGCGTTATGCACTGCGTGCCAACATCTCGCGCAAGGTGACCGACTGGCTTGAGGTGGGCACCAATCAGAGCTTCACATCCTCGGTGACCGACTTTGCCAACACGCTGAGCTTCAACACCGGCGTGGTGCGCTCGGCACTCCTCTTCCCTCCTACTTACGGCCCGAATATGGACACCACCACAGCCGACGAGCTCAACTGGCTCGCCGCCAACCCCGGTGCATATGTGCGCAGCGCCATCGACCAGCTCAACGGAGCCAACTACTTCAGTAGCTCGTTTGTGCAGATAAAGTTCCTCAAGAACTTCACCTTCCGCCAAAACCTCGGACTGGGATATAACACACAAGACCGAAAGAGCTACTACGGACGTGAGACACAGGAAGGAAAAACTCCTATCAACGGAAAGGCCAGCGTGGGACACAACACGTGGAAAAGCCTCACTGCCGAGTCGATACTCACTTACGACAACACCTTCGCTAAGATACATCACATCAACGTGATGGGCGCGTTCACGCTCGAAAGCAGCAACTGGACAAGCGACCAGCAGGTGGCCACCAACTTCCCCGACGACCTCACGGGAGCCAACGACCTCAGCCGTGCACTCGACAAGGCCACACTCTCAGGCGACAAGGGACAGCAGCGTCTCGCCTCGTTCCTCGGACGCGTCAACTACACTCTCGCCGACAAGTATATCATGACAGCCAGCTTCCGTACCGACGGCAGCTCGAAGTTTGCCGACGCCAACAAGTGGGCGACATTCCTCTCCGGAGCACTCGCATGGCGCGCCTCGGAAGAGACATTCATCAAAGATCTCAACATCTTCAGCAACCTCAAGTTCCGCGTCAGCTACGGTGAGACAGGAAACCAAGGCATCGGCTCTTACCGCATCAACTCGCAGCTCGACACTGCCAACTTCCCGTTTGGCGGCTCGCTGTCGTCAGGTGCCGCCGACATCTCGTGGCGCGGACCAGTAGATCCAAACATCAAGTGGGAGACGACAAAGCAGTGGAATGCAGGTATTGACTTCGGATGGTTTAAGAACAGGCTGACCCTTACCGTCGATTTCTACTACAAGAAGACGCGCGACCTGCTCCAGGAGGTGATCATCGCTCCAAGCAACGGCTTCTCAAACATGCTCACCAACACGGGCAATGTCACCAACAAAGGTCTTGAGATAACCCTCGGAGCAACACCCGTTGACGGCAAAGACTGGAAATGGAACCTCAACGGCAACATCGCCTTCAACAAGAACTCCATTGGCGGACTCGAAGGCGACCAGTTTGCACGCACACTGTGGTATGGAGCCGACAATATCTTCATTCAGCGCAACGGCTGCCCAATAGGCGCCATCTACGGATATGTAGAGGACGGATTTTACGACAATATACAAGAGGTGAGGGCCGACCCGCAATATGCCACCGCTAAGGATGCCGTGGTGCTGAGCAAGGTGGGCGAGATAAAATACCGCGACCTCAACGGCGACGGAGCCATCACAGAGGCCGACCGAACCATCATCGGCGACACCAACCCCGACTTCACCTTCGGTCTTACAAACAATATCTCGTGGAAAAACCTCTCGCTGAGCTTCCTGCTCCAAGGCTCGGTGGGCAACGATATCTTCAACGGAAACCTTATGGACGTGCAGGTGGCTAACATCGGAAATATTCCTACCGACGTGTATAACAGTCGATGGACAGCCGACAATTACGAGAACGCAGCATGGCCAAAGGCTACGGGAGGATATAACCGTACGTTCTTGCTCAGCGACCGCTACGTGGAAAACGGATCGTATCTCAAACTGAAGAATATCTCGCTCAGCTACCGTCTGCCACGACCCATTCCTGGCATCGAGCAGGTGCTGTTCAGCTTCACCGCCACCAACGTCTTTACCATCACCAACTACAGCTGGTATGACCCCGAGGTGAACGCCTTCGGTAACGACTCGTCACGTCGTGGCGTGGATATCTACTCTTATCCGTCATCAAGAACATTCACCTTCGGACTTGGACTCACTTTTTAATTGAAGAATGACGAAAGAATTGACGAAGTCAATGAAGTTTAAATAATAAAAAGATAATATGAAGATAAACAAGATATTTATTTCGGCTTTGCTCATGGGCAGCGGCGCGATGATCAACACCTCGTGCAACGACTGGCTCACGGTGGAACCCGAAAGTTTTATTGGACCGGAAAACCTTGGCGACTCCAAAGAGGCAGTTGACCAATGGGTCACCGGCGTATATAGCAACTGGCTCTACGACATGATGTGCTGGGGAGAGTTCCCACGTGTGCTCGAACTCGATGCCGACTACATCTCTGGTCCCGACTGGCTCTTCGGCCACCTCGGTGCCGGCGACTTTCAGGGCGAGAGCTCGCTCGACAAGATGTGGAAAGGACCGTACAACCTCATCAACGACGCCAACAAAGCCATACGTTACATTGAGGCAATGGGCAACGTAAGCGAGGCTTACAAGAACAATGCCATCGGAGAGATGGAGTTCCAGAAAGCTTTCGCCTATTTCCTCCTCGTGAGAGCCTATGGACCTGTGCCTTTCAAAGAGACCGACGTGGCGGTGAGCGGACAGTATAACGATCCGCGAATGCCGGTGGCAGAGGTGTATGAGAAGATCATTGCCCTGCTCGAAGATGCAGCGTCGAAGATGTACAAGATCGACGATGCCGCATATCAGAAAGGACATGTGGCTGCAGGATCGGCTGCCGGACTGCTTGTCAAGGTGTATTGCACCATGGCGTCGGCTGCCATGCCTGAGGGAACGCCCATCACCATACGCACAGGCGAGCCTTACCGCACGGTATATGACCAGCTGAGCCAGAAGAATATTGAGGTGTGCAACACTCCTGCAGCCGTGGCTCTCACAAAGAAGGCCGTCAGCGGATACGAGGCGCTCAACGCTGCCGAGCTCTATGGCAAGGCTGCGGAATGGGGAAAGAAAATTGCCAATGGAGAATACGGCAATTACTACCTCAGCGAGTATAAAGACCTCTGGACGTCGGCCAACCGACAGGCTCCGGAATTCATGTGGGCTGTGGAATGTCTCGACGGTGAGACAAAATACCGCAACCAGGTTCACTCGTTCTACAGCGGATATTCGGCAAGCGCCAGCAGCGACCTCATCTACTCGGGCGGATGGGTAGGATGCACTTACAACTGGTATGCTCTCTTTGACGACCAGGACTACCGCATCACCGACGGCGTACGCCACGTGTGGCGCTACTACTATCAGGACAGCTACGACGGCGCCTTCTATTATCCACAGGCATGGCGCGCAAGAGTGACTGGATACGACCTCTACGGCAATTATGTGCCTGAACAGCAGGAACAGCAATTCAAGGACATGGGATTCAACTTCCAGTACAACACCTCGTCGGAGTGCCTGGCTTTCACCAACAAATATGCCGACTGCAAAAACAAAGCCTCTGACTATACCGACGCGCAATGGCCTTTCCTGAGATATGCCGACGTGCTGCTCTGCCTCGCCGAGGCTCTCAACGAGACCGACAAAGCTGATGAGGCAATCAAATACCTCAACCAAGTGAGACAGCGTAGCAACGCACGCCTCATGGATGCCAATCCAGGAAAGAACTCGCTGCGTAGCTCTATCTTGGAGGAGAGAGCTAAGGAATTGGCTTGCGAGGGCGACCGACGCTGGGACCTCATAAGATGGGGAATATACCTCGACGCCATGAATGCCATCGGAGGATTTGACGATGCGGGCATCAACAAGAACCGCACCGAGAGAAACTTGCTCTACCCAATCCCCGCCGACGAGATTTCGGCTAACGACGCTATTAGCGAGAACAACCCCGGATGGAACTAATCAACGATAATAGTAAAAACGATATGAAGACAATATATTTCAGAATGGCGGGAGCTGCCGTGATAACAGCAGTGATGATGGCATCGTGTAGTGATGTCGTCGATATCCCGCAGCACGACCCATACGCAAGCAACGGAGCTCCTGTCATCGAGGCTATCTACGACGCACAAGACGCTTCGGCGACGCCACAGGTCATCACTGGAGGCGTGCTCAATCAGATGATAAAGATTAAGGGTAAGAACCTGAGCCATGTGAAGAGTATATCATTCA
>CALZDK010000124.1 GCA_945637645.1 uncultured Prevotella sp. | reverse complement strand
GACAGGTTGATGGCCTCCTTCTGGAACTTGACACAATAATTCTGAGACAAACTTCCGTCTGTCATACCTGTGATACTTCCATCTTCGCCACGAGAGTTGAGTTCCTTCATGAAGAACTCCTTGATGGCTACTTTTCTCCCAAGGTTAGTGTGTTCGGCAAGATAGGTGATGCCGAAACTGCCCTGTCCGAGGACTTTCTCAATTTTGTATGATCCTCCACGCAGGAGGGTACCTATAGTCAGTTGCTGCATGGCTAAATTTTCTTTTCGTTAGGGTTGGTTGTTTTGCCTTTTCCCTCCTTTGTGGATTGTGATGGCTTGACAAACTTATTGACAACATCAGTCTCTTCCTTGTCTTTTTTAGCAGCAGGTTGTTCTGTTTTAGTTGGGTTCAGTTTGTCTTTGCCGTCCTTTTCGTCTTTCAAAGGTTTGTTCTTCTGAACAACATCGTGGTGCAGACTTGTAACAGGACGATGCTTTGCCGTGTCTTTTTTCAGCGTATCATCTTTCTGTTCTATTGGTTGAACCTTTACAGAATCCGATTTGATACTATCCGTGGTAACCACTTCTGCACCATTGTTCTTTCCACCACAAATGAAGAACGATATTCCGGCAGCGATTACCGCAACGATAGCAATACCCACAATCCATGGCCACACTTTCCGTTTCTTCTTCGGATTGTCAAATTCAGGAGTAATCCATGTGCCTTTTGCGGAAAAGTGGGATGCTTCGTTTGAGGCAATTGACACCTTGCCTTCCACCTTATTTATATGTATAAGATGTGCCGTGTGGTTGTCCTTGTTGTCCTCGGTCACTTGACGGAGCATTTCCTGCTTTTGCTCGTCGGTGACGTTCGGTTTGGTGATGATGTTGAGGATGTTCTCATCAGAGGCTTCTTCTAACATACCATCTGAACACATGTAGAAGTAGTCGCCTGGCTGAATGTCGGTGAGATGAGCAATGTCTGCTTTTGCCCTATGTTCTTGGCATGGTTGCATGGCTCGGGTAATGACGTTCTTCTGCGGATGGTGCTTCGCCTCTTCCTCAGTTATCTCGCCAATCTTCACGAGGTCGTTGACCAACGAATGGTCCTGCGTACGGAACACGATACGTGCCGGTGATTTCTTGGATGCCGGGCGCAACTGATAGACACGACTGTCGCCGATATGTGCCACGGTAGCACCATTGGTATGAAGACAGAGAAAGGTAAGGGTTGTTCCCATCTTGCGCTCCTCGCCGTTGTCTTTCGCATCTAATGCGTCATAGGCTGCGCTAAGAGCTTGCAAGAAAAGTTCATCACTCAATGCCTCATTGGGATTCCATTCGGAAAGGATGGTACCGCTGATGGTTTCGCAGACCGTAGCCGATGCCACCTCACCTTTCTCGTGTCCGCCCATTCCGTCGCAGAGGACAAACAGACGGTCATCGGACGTTGACTTACCCAATGCAGGGAAAAGGGAATCTTCCTGATTCTGCCTTTGCCCGAGTTCCTGCAGGTTGTATGCTTTAATCTTGTATTTCATACGCCTTTATATTTTGAATGTCATTTCTGTGTTGCCCATCTTGATGCGGTCGCCGTTGTTTAGGATGAGTTGGTCATGCGGTCCGATGAGTGAGCCGTTCAGAAAAGACGGATTCTTGTTTGCTCCATTTCTCAAGATGTGGATAGTCTTCCCTCCAGCATGGCTCACTTCTATCACGGCATGACTGCGGCTCATGGTGCGGTCGTCTGTTGCTATCTGCACGGAAGCCGGGGATGAGGCAGCCTTGCGCCCTATGGTGTTGATGCCCGAACGCAATTGATACGTCCTGCCCAAGTTGTCCACAAGAACACCGACCGCTGGGCTTGAAGCGGAGCCTATTCTTGTTTCATCACTGCCACCACATTGAGGTTGTGAACCGATCCTTGTTTCATCGCCTCCCTGCTGGGCAGAAGCACCGCCATATCGGGTCTCATCGCCCGAAGAAACCATCGGCTTCGGCTGTTCCACATACCGTTGGCACTTGCCCACGACGTGCTTTTCCTCACACACGGGACAAGTGAAGGATGCCGCATTGATGTTCGGGGCATCCTGCAAGCGCAGCACCTTGCCACAAGTAGGACATTTTATCTTAATCTCATTCATCGTTACACATTATATATATATGGTTTACCACTTCATCACCGGCATATTGTTGGAGAACTTGCCCCACATCACGGGATGCTGGCGATTATTGGATTCCTTTTTCACTTTAGCACTCACATAGTCGAAGAGTTCCTTCGCCGTGATAATGCGGTCTTTGTTGGTGTCTGCACCGCCTCGCAAGCCATGCTGCAAGGCGTATGTGAAGAAGCCGTTGGTCATCTTCGGGGTCTCTATCGACTTCTCGTTACTGCGGCAAGAGAGGAAGAGCATCACGTTACTGTTCTTATGGGTACTGCCATTTGGGGAAGATGAGTTCTCCTGTCGCATGGCTCCAGAGAAACAAGCATCGGCGAATATCATCTTGTTCCTGCTTTTGCAAGCACCCATTGCCGAGTAGATGTCGCTATAGTAAAGGAAACCGTCATAGCAGACGAAGCCTCCCTTTACACCATGACCACTGAAGAACATCACGACGATGTCATCTTCCGTTGCCAATGCAGCCATATTCTGAAGTGCTTTCTTGACAGTTGCCACCTTTGCCTTGTCGTTCATCAAGAGACAAACCTTTGCCTGACTGTTCTGCTTGTATAGCCATTGCATCGTGGCGGCATCGTTGTGCGGCAAACGGAGGTCGTTTTGTTTGCCAGGGTAATCGGAGATACCAACTGACAACAAGTATATCTTGGCTTGGCATACCACAGGCAACAAAGCTAAGAGCAACGTCAACAGTGTATGCTTAACCATTTTATACATATTGCGGATCAACATCATTGTTATAGTCTTGCTGATCATCGCTGGCATTGTAGGCAAACGTGTCATGCTCTTGCTGCATCTGTTCCTGTTGTTGGGCAAGATAAGCCTGTTGATAGTCGGCCATCTGTACATGCTCATTTGAGAGGTCGTACACCTCGCCTTCGTCAATCTGCTGATTATGGTTCTCGTCAACAACAAGTACGTTTGCCACACCGTCTCCATCGACGTCAATGACAGCGGCCACGTCCTCACCGTTGGTCAGTACGGCAGCTTGCATGGTCTGACCATTCTCGCCCTGCGCCTCATACACTCCCAACACTTGCACCTCGTTGGTGTCGCTATTGCTTGTCTCGTCAACGGCGGCATGCACTTCTGGAGTAGGAGTCACTGGGTCGGCATGATGGGCACCCGTGTAGTCAGGTTCTGCACTTTCTGCTGCATCCAATTTTACTGCTACTTCTTCCTCTTTCGGGGCTTCTGTTTGCTGCTCCTTTTGCGGTTCTTCCGCTGCAGCGACAACAGATTCTTCCGTAGTCTGTGCTTCATCTTCCGGTTTCTGCTCCTCGGCTTCCTTGTCGTGGAGCATGGTCGTAGCGGCGTATGTTGCGCCACTGCCAACGGCACCACCCATCACCGCTGCGGCAGTAGTAGCTGCGACCTTCTTACCCTTGTTCGACTTCTTTTCCATAGTCTCTACATTCTGTGCCTGTTCAGCCTTGTTGTCGGTCTGAGGCTTCATGACGATTGTCTCTTCGTTATTCATACCGATAGCTTTTAAAGTTCGTAAATAATTGTTTTATGCTGCAAAATTAAGGTGCATTTCTCTCAGTGCCATGAGAAAATCGGCATCCTGTAGCAAACACCCCGATTGCTGTACGAAATGTCAGTGGGTGTATTTGCAACCGCAGGCAAAACACTGTTTGTTGTACTCTATGTTCCTGTAAGGAATGGCTCCGAATGGTTTTCCACACTTTGGGTTGGGACATTTGTATTTCTTGGCATACTCCTCGTCAAGGTCGTGCAACTGTTGCTGAACTGTAGCACCAACACTTCCCTTTATGAAGAAATATACAGCGATGGACAAGGCTGCGACAACGATAATGATTCGCAATGTTGAATCCATCCCGGGAATAAGGCCGATGCACACACCAAGCATGGAGAGTATGCCTTGTAAGCGTTGTCTGTTGGCTGACTTGGCGGCATTGTTCTGTATCTCCATTCTGCGGTCATCGTATTCTTTCCAAACTCTCTCCAATGGCTTGAGCGAGTATGTCGGCGCTTCTTTCTGTGGTGTACTGGCATTGGTAGGCGCAACACCTACCATTTGCAATATTTGTTGTAAGGGTACAAGGAATTTTTCCTCACCCAGTTGCACACGACTTGTCGGTGAGATACTCTTGCTGAATATCTGGTTGTCATCGACATAAGTAACGTTTTGCGCCTTGATGTTTTCGATAGTGATATTGCCGCCATTGACAGTAATCTTGCAATGCCGCCTACTGACGGACAACGGCACCATGCCAGCCTGTCCTACGTTGAACTCACGACCGCCAGCGATACAATGCAAACGGCGTGCTCCTTCTTCTCTTCCTATAACAATCTCCATAGCCATGATATTATTCCACGTTTACAGATGTCTTGTTGGGTACACGTCCTACAAGGATGTCCTTCAATTGCCTCAGGGCTTCCTTCGAGATACCTAATTGAAAGGTGAAGTGAACTCCATCCGTCACAACGAGGCTTTGCAGCAAGGGCTGCACCTTATATATAAAATTGAGATTGACGATAAAACGCTTGCCGATGCGTGCAAAAATAGAGGCACGCTCACGCAAGCTCTCGGAAATGAACTGCTGCATGTGACTGAGATTCATGCAAACCGATACTTTCTGTTTGTTGACAAGTACTATATTGGTATAGTTGCCGTCACCCTCCATATAAACAATCTTGGAGCAGTCAAGGCGAATAAGTTCGTCGCGAGTATTGATATACAAGTGTCCTGTAGCCATAAATAGCCATCTATTAGCACATTGCCTTCTCCCGAACAATGTATGGTTAGTATTCTGATTTATGGCACAAAAAAGCGTGGAGAACCTACCTGTTGTCTATTCCATAGTCTGAGGCTCTTGCATTGCCTATCTAAGTCGAACAGACAACGTCAGAGCCCACGCCGATATGAAAATCCACGCCGTGAGGTTTATATACACAAACACACATTGCGCCCAAATGGGTACAATGGTGGCTTGCAGTGAACCACACGGGAATGATATAATCACACCCGGGGCATCTACCGTTGCTACGTTCAAGACTTAGATTCTGGAAGTTGCAAGATTTCAGACTATCTCAAACAGAGCGTCAAGTAAACGCCTTAATTATGTCATGCCTCTTTACCCACCCGACCTCCTTTGTTTGCAGGCATAAAACCCGCAAAAGGCTCGGCGTGAACGGAGACATGGATGCATCGGTTTTACGTATTAGATACAATCCACCAAATTATCCAATCGCAAAATTACAATTATTTTTCCAAACAAAAGAAAGAAAATGAAACAAAATAACGAGAAAACTGCTTTTTGCTGTTATTTAGCCAAATTCCAATGAAAATCACTGTTTTTACTCTCAAAACAAAGGGAAAGAAGTGTCCCATGTGCAAGCCAATGGTGACAGCCTGTACAAAGAACACTTCTTTGGGAAATTAGAAGATGGCGTTGAGGAGGTTCACGGCTTGAGTGCGCCGCTCCATCACCACATCGGCATAGATTTCAGTGCTGTGGATATTGGTGTGCCCCAAGAGGCGACTCGTGGTGTAGAGGTCGCCGCCAGCAGTGAGCGTCAACGTGGCGAAGGTGTGACGCGAGCAATGACGTGGGGGGGGGTGGGGGATGTCTGCGCGCCGTGCCGGGTGGTGTGAGGGCCGGTGGGCGGGGCTGGGGGG
>CALZDK010000123.1 GCA_945637645.1 uncultured Prevotella sp. | reverse complement strand
GCCAGTCAACTCCAAACCATCCCGTGTCGAAGTGTATCACGTCGGCTGGAATCTTGTGCTTGCGCAGGTTGGCTGCAATGTCAAGACCTTCTTGCTGCGAGAAATAGGTGATGCGGCTCATCCATGTGCCGAAAGTCCACAGCGGCAGCATCGGGCTTTTTCCCGTTATCTCGGTGTATTCGTAGAGTATGTCCTTCGGGTCGCCGAAGAACACGAAGAAGTCCATCTTCTCGTCGCCCATATAGAGGCTTTGTGTGCCTATATAGCTCTTGCCGAAGTCGCAGGTCACCGGCGCCGAGGTGTGCATAAACACTCCGTAGCCGCGGTTGCTGAAATAGAATGGTATTGGCTTGTACATTCCCGGTGTCTCAGGTCCTTGCGGGTCAGTCACGAAGATGTTCACCTTCTGTCCTACCTTGTTGAGCGAGGTGAACGACTCGCCGCAACCGTAGATGCGCTCCTGTGGCGCAAGGGAAAAGACGGGGTTGATGCTTCTGGAGTTGTCAGAGCCTCGCTTTATGAAGTTGAACGGCAGAATCTTCACCTGTGTGGAGTCGTTGTCGCCCAAGGTGCGTGTCTCTGTCAGCGTGCGTCCGTCCTTGTCCTTCAGGACGATACGCCAGGGATATTTCCTTATCTCTATTGTACCGTAAGCCGACGAGTAGCTCACCGCCGCGGCACTCTGCTTCACCTTCCAGTCCGAGGGATTGTTTGCCGGCACCTTGCTGAACATTATGTCGTCGGCATCGTTGTCCTTCGGCTCAATGGGTGTGGTGAGCATGGTGATGCGCACCGTGCGCGGACTTACGAACTGCAGTTTGAACTTCAGCTGCGGGTCGTTGTCGTAGGCAGTTTCGGGGAAGTCGAGCATCTGCAGCCGTTGCGGCCAGAAGCCGTTGGTGTTGAAAGCCTGTCGCGGTGCTATGCGATAGCGGTTCCACTTCACCTTTCCCTCTGCCTTGGCGGTGTCGAAGTCGGCAAGGCTGTCGGCAAAGAAATAGGTGTTGGCAAGGTCGCTGAAGTCGGCAGCCATGTCCTTCGGCTGGTTCATCAGATAACTGATTCCCTCGTTGGTCTTGATTTGTGCCTGCGTCTGCATCGTGGCGGCAAGCAGCATTGCGGTGACAATAGATTTCATAGGTTCTTTTGTTATTTTAGGATTGTTTCTTATATCTCATCATACATACTATTCCGATTATGACAAACGGAATGCTGAGCAGCTGTCCCATGTCCAGGGGCAGCGATGCCTCAAACGCCTCCTGTATCTCCTTCGTGAACTCGATGAAGAAGCGGGCGGTGAAGATGTAGGTCAGGCAGAGACCGAAATAGAAGCCAGTGCCCACGCGCTGCGGATAGCGCTTGTAAAGGGCAAAGCCGATGAACAGCAGTGCGGCGTAGGCTATTGCCTCGTAGAGCTGACCGGGATGGCGAGGCATCATATCCACGCGTTCGAAGACGAAAGCCCATGGCACGTCGGTCACCTTGCCTATTATCTCCGAGTTCATCAGGTTGCCTATTCGTATGAAGAAGGCGGCTATCGGCGTTGCTATCGCCACATTGTCGAGCACCGTCCAGATGCCCACCTTAGTCCTTTTCACGTAGAGCCAAAGGGCAATTATCAGTCCCAGTGTTCCGCCGTGGCTTGCCAAACCCTCGTAGCCAGTGTATTTCCAGTCGCCGTCTGCCGTGAAATGTATTGGCAGTAGCATCTCCACAAAGCCCTTCACCGACGTGAGGTAGTAGTCGGGTTGATAGAAAAGGCAGTGTCCGAGTCGTGCTCCTATTATTATGCCGAAGAAGCAATAGAAGAACAGCGGCTCAAACTTCTCGTCGCCCAGTTTCTGTTGTCTGTAGAGCCGCTTGGCTATGAGATAAGAGCCAAGCAGACCGAGCAGCCAGCACAAGCCGTACCAGCGAAGTCCGAAAATGGTGGTGAGGCTTGGGTTCCAATGAATGTATAGTTCCATATTATTTTATTTTAAGTTGACGAGTTGACGAGTTGACAAGTTGACGAGTTTATAGTTAACGAGTTTATAGTTAACGAGTTTATAGAGTTGCAAGACAAAAAACTTGTCCACTCGTCAACTTGTTTACTTGTCAACTAATACTAAACATTAAATCGGAAGTGCATTATGTCGCCGTCCTGAACGACATAGTCCTTGCCTTCAATACCCAGTTTTCCTGCTTCCCTTACAGCCGCCTCGGAGCCAAACTGAATGTAGTCGTCGTACTTGATTACCTCGGCGCGGATGAAACCTTTCTCGAAGTCGGTGTGGATGACACCTGCACACTGCGGAGCCTTCCATCCCTTGTGATAGGTCCATGCCTTCACCTCCATCTCGCCTGCGGTGATGAATGTCTCAAGATTCAGCAAGGAGTAGGCTTTCTTTATCAGTCGGTTCACGCCGCTCTCCTCAAGTCCCAGTTCCTCAAGAAACATCTGTTTGTCCTCATACGACTCCAGTTCGGCAATGTCTTCCTCGGTCTTGGCAGCGATGACCATTGCCTCCGCGCCTTCTTCCTTGGCAAGAGCCTCTATTTTCTTTGTAAACTCATTGCCGCTCTTTGCCGACGCCTCGTCAACGTTGCAGACATAGAGCACTGGCTTTGCGGTGAGCAGGAAGAGGTTGCGGGCAGCGTCCTGTTCCTCCTTCGACTCAAACTCCACCGTTCGTGCGTTCTTGCCCTGTTCGAGCACTGCCTTGTATGCCTCCAGCACAGCCACCTCAATCTTCGCGTCCTTGTTGTTGCCGATGGCGGCTATCTTCTGCTGCTTCTGCAGTCGGCTTTCTATTGTTTCAAGGTCTTTCAGCTGCAACTCCGTGTCGATGATTTCCTTGTCGCGCACCGGGTCGATGGTTCCATCTACATGGGTGATGTTCTCGTCCTCGAAGCAACGCAGCACATGGATTATGGCGTCCGTCTCGCGTATGTTTCCAAGGAATTTGTTGCCAAGACCCTCTCCCTTGCTTGCGCCCTTCACAAGGCCTGCTATATCCACAATCTCACACGTTGCAGGCACTATTCTGCCGGGATGAACCAGTTCGGCGAGCTTTGTCAGTCGCTCGTCGGGAACGGTTATCACGCCCACGTTTGGCTCAATAGTACAGAAAGGGAAATTCGCTGCCTGTGCCTTGGCACTCGACAGACAGTTGAAAAGCGTTGACTTGCCCACGTTAGGCAGTCCTACAATACCACATTTTAATGACATATATCTTCTTTTTTAGTTGACAAGTGGACAAGTTGACAAGTTGACAAGTTAACAGTTAACGAGTTGACAAGTTGACAAGTCATATGTCCCCTTTAATCCTTTAATCTTTTAATTCTTTAATTCTTCATGCTGTATCCAACAGCATACATCTTCATCTGCTTCATCATAGCCAGCAGACCGTTGCTGCGCGTAGGGCTCAGGTGGTCTTTCAGGCCTATGCGGTCGATGAAATACAGGTCGGCGTCCATTATCTCCTTTGGAGTGTGTCCGCTCAGCACCCTTATAAGCAGTGCCACGATGCCTTTCACTATCAGCGCGTCGCTCTCGGCTGTGAAGTTCAGCTTTCCGTCCACATAGTCGCACTGCAGCCACACACGGCTCTGACAACCGTCGATGAGGTTGCTCTCCGTCTTGTATTTCTCGTCCAGTGGCTCCTGCTCGTTGCCGAGGTCGATGAGCAACTGGTATTTGTCCATCCAATCGTCGAATCCTGAGAACTCGTCGATTATTTCGTCTTGAATTTCGTTTATCGTCATTGTTCTTCTACTTTTTCCAGTTTAAACAGTTTGTCGCTTTGCCTTATTTTCCCAGGCACGGGAATCGACACGTGGGTGCCCTTCGGGGCATAGTCAACAGGCTCCAGTTCAAGGCGTATCTCCGTTGCGTCGAGATACATCACTCCAGTCGTCGGACCGGTGATGAGCAGTTTGTCGCCCAACTTGAAGTCGGCGGCATCCACCGTGAACTCCGCCACTCCGAGTTTGCTGAAATACTTCACTCCACGGCCTATATACACCTTGCGTTCCGTGGCACACGAGCCATAGTTCTTGTTCCACTCGCCCATCAGCTGCCCTTGGTAGTAGCCATCCCAGAATCCGCGGTTGAACACCGTGGCGAGACGCTTGTCCCAGTCGTCCTTCTTCTCTTCGGTGAACGTGCCGTCGAGCACGCTGTCTATCGCCTCCTTATAGCATTTCACCACCGTATAGACATACTCTGGTCCTCGTGCCCTGCCCTCTATTTTGAACACCCTCACGCCCGATTTCATCAGCCTGTCGATGAATCTCACGGTCTTCAGGTCCTTCGGGCTCATCACGTATTTGTTGTCAATCTCCAACTCGTTGCCTGTCTCGCGGTCGGTAACGAGATACGACCTTCGGCAAATCTGCACACACTCTCCACGGTTTGCCGATCGTCCGGCATTGGCAAGGCTCAGATAGCACTTTCCGCTTATCGCCATGCACAGCGCACCGTGACAGAACATCTCTATCCTTATCTGCTTTCCGCTTGGCCCGCAGATGTTCTCTTCCTCCACCTGTCGGAAAATCTCTGCCACCTGTTCCATGTTCAGTTCTCGCGCCAGCACCACCACGTCGGCAAACTGCGCATAGAACTTCAGTGCCTCGATGT
This sequence comes from uncultured Prevotella sp., assembly GCA_945637645.1. Taxonomy (GTDB): domain Bacteria; phylum Bacteroidota; class Bacteroidia; order Bacteroidales; family Bacteroidaceae; genus Prevotella. The sequence goes on along the minus strand of CALZDK010000123.1, from coordinate 1,186 downwards.
TGCTTATGTTCAACTGCGTCGAGAGGTGAACCTCCTGCCCTACCCTACGGCAATAGGTCATCACCGCCACGTCGCTGGCTATCACGGCAGATATGCCTGCCTCGTGTGCAGCGTCAATAATCTCGTGCATCAGCGGAATGTCCTCGCCGTAGATAATCGTGTTCACGGTCAAGTATGACTTCATTCCGTGTTCGTGACACATTGCGGCAATCTCGCGCAGGTCGTCGATGGTGAAGGTGGAGGCGGAATGGGCACGCATGTTAAGTCGCTCAATGCCAAAATACACTGAGTCGGCGCCTGCCTGAATGGCAGCCTGCAGCGACTCCCTTGAGCCCACCGGTGCCATTATTTCATATTCCTGTCTTCTATTGTCCATTCTATACCTTATTATATAGGGTGCAAAGTTAAGGCTTTTTTCCGACACAGCAAAGCAATTTCCTCATTATCTTAAAAAAAACGGCTTTCCCCCTTCGTTCTTCCCTATATATAACTACATACCTTCTGCAATCTTTCAGAATCATAAAGAGGAAGGTTCATCAGCCAGTCCTCCTTCATGTAGCCGTTCATCGGCAAGCGATAGACTTGACGTGAGGACTTATCTATATCACTTATAAAAAAACCTAAAGCCACGAACGTGCTACATAACACAGTATTCGTTTGATTAATCCACCGTAAAGACCAGTTGGCGGAAGGCGTTCAGAGGCTTGCCTTCCTTTTGTTGTGTCAATTCATTTAGGTAGTCATAATAGTGAACGGTTAGCTATCGAAAAATTGTTAAGATAACCGTTATAAATGATACTGGATATACTATCTGAATTATATTCCCCGCCGCGAAACGTACGTTTCACGGCGGGGAATATATATTTCACGGCGGGGAATGTACGTTTCACGGCGTGAAATATAATTCAGATAGTAGTTTTACTATTATTGTTGACTACTTATCGTATTATTTACAAACAGGTTGACAGGCTAATTTAATTATTAGTAATTTGCGCTGACAACACTAAATATGCTTCATTACTTATAATGGCTCTTGTTCTTGCATATCATTCAATAACGAACTTGCGACCGTTGATGACATATATACCCTTGGGCAGAGTGCGCAAAGCATCGTTTAGGGTAGTGTTCTTGCGTATCAGACGCCCATCAAGGCTGTAAATGTCATGTGTTGACTCTTTAGGCAATA
>CALZDK010000122.1 GCA_945637645.1 uncultured Prevotella sp. | reverse complement strand
TTCGTCACTTGACATTTTCCCTGCCTTGAAGCGGATGTTGCCCAACTGGTCGCTTCGCTACACAGGACTCAGCAAACTGCCTTGGCTGCGCGACCACTTCAAGAACATCACCCTGCGCCACGCCTACAAGAGCGTGTTCGCGGTGGGCAGCTATGCTTCCTACAGCACCTTCCAGGAATATATGAACGGACTGGGATTCATCACCGATGCCTCCACGGGCAATCCGGTGCCAAACTCTATGTACAACATCAGCACCGTGAGCATCAACGAGTCGTTCGCTCCGCTCCTGGGCATCGACCTCACGATGCATAACAACCTTACCTGCAAACTCGAATACCGCACCACCCGTGTGCTGAGCCTCAGCATGACCAGCATCCAGATTAACGAGGCACTGAGCAAGGATTGGGTTGTCGGCTTGGCATACAAGCTAAGCGACTTCAACCTCTTCTCCGGAAAAACATCACGAAAGATAAAGAAGACACAGACCGGGAAAAAGGCTTCAGAGAGCAAAGCCACGACAACAAGCACGAGAAAGTCGGGAGTGAACCACGACCTCAACCTCCGTCTCGACATTTCTTTCCGCAAGCAGGCATCGATAACACGCGACATCGCCACAGTGACAAGCACGGCAAACAGCGGCAACTCAGCCTTCAAGCTCTCGTTCATGGCAGACTACACCCTCTCGCGCCTACTCACCATAAGCGCCTACTACGACCGCCAGACCAACACGCCACTGCTTGCCAGCAGCAGCTATCCGACGACAACTCAGGATTTCGGTGTCTCGTTAAAATTTTCCTTGACGAGATAGTGCGCCACGTCTTCCTGCAACCGCAGGAACAGCGGGCAAGACATGTAGCCCATATTCTTCTTCAGCATCGTCTTAACATCGGCAAGACTGTTCTCATAGCACGACAACTCGTTGTGCATCTGTGTCTTATGCACTGCCGTACGGCTTATTTCCGTCTCACGTTCCGTCCTAAGGCTGTTGCACACCTTGGTCATTATTGGGGCCACTATTGAGTCAAACAAATGGTGACCCTGCATATAGAGATAGGTTGTCTCCGGAGTGACGCCCAAGCTCTCTCGCATCTCCTTGTCGAGTGCGTCAACCGCCACGCGGTGCTTCGGATAGTGTTGCCACATCCAGTGTACCTTGCGCTCCACCTTGTGGCGCAAGTGTTCGAGCGAAGCCTTAGTATTCTGCAGACTGAAACCGCCAAGCTCAACCACCCTGTCAAATTCCGACATGGGAAATTCCGTATGACGTCCTGTCCTGTACGCCCAAACGGACCATACGAACAACGGATAGCATATCTCGGAATATTCGCGAAGGAAACGACTGAAGTCAAAGATGGCATGGTCGTTGAGCGTCACCATCACAGCCACATTATGAAGGCTGTCGGCATAGCACTGGAAGTTCTCTATGGCATAGACATAAGTGTGGAACACATACGGACTGGACAGGATTTTCCTCGATGTCTCGCTACTTCCCTGCATCAGATAGTCGTAGTCGGCATCCACACATGCTATCATGTCTGGCCCCATGCGATTGCCTATGAAGTTCATCAGCACCGACTTCTTGCCCCTGACAAGCACTCTTTTCGAAGGCAGCATAACCTCGAAGAAACGTGTCTCATTCTCAAACCTCGAAAGCACGGTGCGCCAAAACAAAATGTCGTCGTAGCTCTCCACGTAAGCCACTATCTTACGCCTCGCCCTTTTCGACGTCATCTTGTTTGCCGCCTCAACATATCTGGATGTCAAATTGTCACTCAGCCTCTTGCTCATCCTAAAGCCCCCTTTGGTTCTTAACTCTCAATTCTTAAGAATGTCACTCACTTCCGTCACACTGTCCGCCCAGCCGTTCATTATCACTGCCGGAGAATGGGTGGTAAGAATAATCTGCACGTTGGGGTTCAGTTCCAGAATAAGGTCGATGAGCCGTTGCTGCCAATCCACATGAAGGCTCACCTCAGGTTCGTCCATAAACAAGACGTAAGGCTGGCGGTCCTCAATCAGCACTGTAAGCAATATCACGAGCATCTGCTTCTCGCCACTCGACAGTTGGTAAGGTGTCAGCTGCTCTCCTATCTGCGAGAAGGCAATGTCGTTCTGCGACCGTACCAACCGCTTTCCCGTGTCAGCGAAAAGGCTGTCCATCATGTCTTGGAACTTGCGTTTCGGCTCTGAGATAAGCTGTGCCTTCTCCGCGGCATCAGGCTCGCCACTCTGCAACACCGCTATTATGCGGTTGCCTATATTCACCTGATAGTCAAGATATTTGCGCTGCAACTGATATATCTGCCAGTCGAGTTCTGTGTTCACCGAGGCATCCACTATCTTGTTCACCATCTCGCTGCTCATCAGCGGACGGTCAAAACTGCGTATGTGGTCGTAGCGTATCCAACGTGCGTCGTGGGGAAACACCTTTATGCGGACACCCTTAAGCATATGGCTTGGAAACTCTCCACCGGGAATAAGCCCACGCACCACCTTGTTCAGAATGGTGCTCTTCCCCACTCCGTTCACACCGCTCAGTATGTTCACCTTCGGGTCAAGGTTCCACACAATGTGTCGCGTGCCGCTCCACAGCGAATCAATCTCTATCTGTTCTATATAGTCGGCATATTTCTGCATAATATTCCTTCATTTTTCTGCAAATATAGTGATTTTCGACATAAATTGTATAACTTTGCACCGTTTTTTAAGAATAAATAGAAAAATGGATAACAAAAAACCACTTTTAGCCCATCTGAGCATGTTTCTTGCATGCGCTTTCTGGGGACTCATGGCTCCTGTGGGAAAAGACGCTATGACCCACGGACTGACAGGAATACACATGGTGACATTCCGTGTCGTAGGGGCTGCCATACTCTTTTGGATCGCCTCCTTCTTCGTGAAAAAAGAGAACCCGCCACTGAGGGACATCCTTCTGCTCGGACTTGCCGGACTCTTCGGACTCGTGCTCAACCAGTGCTGCTACACCATCGGACTGAGCATCACCTCACCCATCAACTCCAGCATAGTGACCACCTCCATGCCCATCTTCGCCATGATTCTCTCCGCCATCATTCTCAAGGAGCCCATCACCGCTAAGAAAGCCGGCGGAGTGTTCATGGGTTTCAGCGGAGCGCTCATGCTCATCCTCACCAGCGCGACAGCCGACAACTCCAAAGTTGGCGACATTCGTGGCGACCTCCTCTGCATGTTCGCCCAACTCTCCTTCGCCTTCTATCTGTCGATGTTCAACCGCCTGATAAAACGCTATTCCGTCTTCACCGTAAACAAGTGGATGTTCACCTTTGCGGCACTCGTCATCACCCCGTTCACCTACTCCGACGTAGCCGCCATACCGTTTGCCTCCATCACCCTTCGCACATGGCTCGAGACAGCTTTCGTGGTAGTGGTTTGCACCTTCTTCTGCTACATTCTCACCATGCAGGCACAACAGGTGCTCCGCCCCACCGTGGTCAGTGTCTATAACTATGTGCAACCCCTCGTAGCCGTGATAGTCAGCGTGCTCACAGGTCTCGGAGTTTTCAAACCCACCCATGCCCTGGCAGTCCTGCTTGTCTTCTTCGGTGTAAGATTCGTAACAAAGAGCAAGAGCCGAAAAGACATGGAAAAGGCAAAATGTAACTAAAAAGACTTTTCCTTTAAGTTTTTTTAATCACAAAATCATTGCCACCAATACAATAAAACGCTATCTTTGCACAAAATAATTGGCTAAAAAGCGAAAAAAGCGCCTGAGTTGTAGCATATTTCAAAAAAAAGTATTAACTTTGCAGCCCAAAGGCACAATGCGCCACCAACCAAAAGCTGTGTTTTATAACATTATGCAAGGGGAGGTGTTGCATAAAAAAATGTCGGAATTAGTACAGTTAATTAAAATAGGTATTAAATCATGAAGAGAAAATTTGTTATTATGGCATTTGCCGCCACTGTGTTGCTGGTAAGCTCCTGCCAGGAGAAAATCCAGACCACAAAGGCAATGGTTAAGAAAACAACTGACACGACACTTGTTGCCACTATCGACAAGTACGACATCGTGTTCGACATCAAGCAGGCTCGTTGCGACAACGGTGCTGTCATGGCAGGCGACTCCGTAACCATACATTACATTGGCGACCTGCGTGACAAAAAGGCGAAAGCACTTCTGCTTAAGCTCATGCCACAGAAAGGCACTGTAGTGGAAGCAAAGTACGACCCATCAAAGGAACTCCTCACCAAGCCAATGACTCCAGAGGAGCAGAAGGAATTTGAGGAGGGCATTGAGTTCGCCAAGAAGAATGGTCATTAAGAATCATCAATAATTTAAATAGTTACGTTTATGAAGACATTGAAGACTTTACTCGTTGCTGCACTGCTCTCCGTAGGCTGCGCAGCACAGGCACAGGATGCCGACTACACTTTCAAGAAGCACGCTTACCTGCAGTTGCAGGGTGGTGCACAGTACACACTTGGCGAGGCTAAGTTCGGAGATCTCATCTCTCCTAACGTACAGGCAGCACTCGGCTATCAGTTCAGCCCAGTGTTTGGCGCACGTCTCGCTGTTAACGCATGGCAGAGCAAGGGTGGCTACAATGGCTACCAGGTTTCTGATGGTGCAAACCCAGGAAACATCCAGTACAAGTACAAGTATGTTGCTCCAACCATCGACTTCATGTTCAACCTCTCTAACCTGTTCTGTGGCTACAACCCGGTTCGCACCATGAACGTTTCAGCCTTCGTAGGTGGTGGTGTTAACGTTGGCTTCTCTAACGACGAGGCTAACGACATCGCAGCTAAGGGCTACAACATGACCTATCTTTGGGACGGCACAAAGGTTCGCCCTGTAGGTAAGGCTGGTGTTGCTGTTGACTTCCGTCTCAGCGATGCTGTCGCTCTTGGCATCGAGGGTAACGCAAACATCCTCTCTGACAAGTACAACTCAAAGAAGGCAGGCAATGCAGACTGGTACTTCAACGTACTCGCAGGTCTGAAGATCAACCTCGGCAAGTCTTACGAGAAGGTTGCCGCTCCAGCTCCAGAGCCAGTAGTTGTTGAGCCAGAGCCAGAACCAGTTGTTGAGCCAGCTCCTGTTGTTGAGGAGGTTAAGGTTATCGAGCCACTCCGCATCGACGTATTCTTCACAATCAACGTAAGCAAGGTTTCTGAGGCTGAGGAGGCTAAGGTTAAGGAGCTCGTTGAGTACATGACAAAGTATCCTGACAAGAAGGTACAGGTTACAGGCTATGCTGACGCAGGCACAGGTAACAACAAGATCAACGACCGCCTCGCCGCACAGCGTGCAGCTGCTGTTGTTAAGATGCTGACCGAGAAGTATGGCATTTCTGCAGACCGCATCACTTCTGACTCTAAGGGTAGCCGCGTTCAGCCATTCGCTGAGAACGACCTGAACCGCGTTTCTATCTGTATCACAGACTAAGCCCTTAGTCAACATTAATTAAACGAGAAAACGATGCGCTCCCCTCACAGGGAGCGCATTTTTTATGCCCCACTCCAACACACAAATGTAAACAAATCTGCCTAAACCAACCATTTTGTCAACATATAGCCTCGCAAACAATCCATAACCATCACTAAATCAACACCATTACCAAACCACCATGTCAATATCTTTTCATACCATGTAAAAAAGAATTCATATTTTCTTAACTTCTCTTAGTATTTCAACCCGAAAAACAGTGTTAATTTTCGCTCTTTTTCGGCAATAGCGCGTAGAATGCCCCTACTGCGCATTTTACGCCGTTTCTGTATCTCACCGCAAGAGATACTATGAAGGGTTTGAGAGAAAAAAGACAGAGTAATTA
>CALZDK010000121.1 GCA_945637645.1 uncultured Prevotella sp. | reverse complement strand
TCTCCCGCTTTTCTATTACTATTTGTTACGTTGAATCACATAGTCGATATAAGCTGTTAGCGCAATGCGGATTTCTTCGGTAACAGATTCTGCATCAATAAATTGCAGACACTGTGATCGAAGTTCGAGCATCTTTTGCTCGGCATATTCAATGCCACCGTTTGCCTTGGTGAAAGCAACAAGACGCGATATTTCTTCCTGTGATACATCACGGCTTTTCACCTTTCGGGCTATGGTCTTCATTTCATTATCGTCAGTAGAGTTGAGAGCATAAAGAACAGGAAGAGTGAGCTTGCCCTCTGCCATATCGTTTCCTGTTGGCTTGCCTATTTCCTTGGAGTCATAGTAGTCGAAAATGTCATCGCGGATTTGGAAAATAATACCAAGATTTCTGCCGAAAGACTTTGCCTTTTCCAAGTCTTCTTCTGTGGCATTTGCCGACATAGCACCAATCTCGCAACAAGCCTCAAAGAGAGCCGCTGTCTTCATCTTTATCACCTCATAGTAAACCTCCTCTGAGAATTCAGAATTCTGAATGTTAGACAGCTGCAGAATCTCACCGTTAGACAGCGTCCTGCCCAACTCAGCAAGCGACTGTACTATATGAGTGTTGTTTGTAAGCGCAACATTGAGAAGAGCCGTAGAAAGCACATAGTCGCCAACAAGAACAGCTACCTTGTTATTATACTCAGCATTCACCGAAGCCTGTCCACGACGCTCCTTACTCTCGTCCACAACATCGTCGTGAACAAGGCTCGCCGTATGCAGGAGTTCAAGACCGACAGCAGAGTGTTGGGTAACGGAACTAATACCTCCATAGTTCTTGGCAATAAGCAAAATGAGCATAGGACGCATACGCTTCCCTCCCCTACTCTTTATGTGCTCCAGCACCTGGGAGAGAAGTCCGTCGGTGTGCGACAAGGAATCATTGAACAGCTTAATAAAGTCGTCCAAATAGCCCTCGATTGGCTTTTTTATGAGTGATAATTGTGACATTCTCAAAAATTTGATGCAAAATTAGTGAAAAAAATGGGATATTGCGAAATTTTTTAGTAATTTTACGCACAAAATATACAGAATTATGAATAAACTGTTTCTTTTCGACGCATACGCGCTTATTTATCGCGCTTATTACGCATTTATCAAGAACCCAAGAAGAAATTCAAAGGGCTTGAACACATCTGCCATTATGGGCTTCATAAACACTCTCAACGAGGTGCAGACAAAGGAGAAACCGACGCACATCGGTGTTGCCTTCGACCCATCGGGCCCGACTTTCAGACACATTGAATATCCCGAATACAAGGCTCAACGTGAGGCTTGTCCTGAGGACATCAAGGCGGCAGTGCCAATAATAAAAGAGGTGTTGGATGCTTATCACATCCCAGTGCTCGAAGTGGCGGGATATGAGGCAGACGACGTGATTGGCACCATTGCCACAAAAGCAGGAAAGGCTGGTGTGGAAACCTATATGCTCACTCCAGACAAGGACTACGGTCAGCTCGTGACTGACAATGTCTATATGTATCGTCCTCGTCACGATGGCGGCTACGAGGTGATGAACCCTGAGAGTGTGATCACGAAATATGGTCTCGACAACACGTCACAGGTCATAGACCTTCTCGGTCTTATGGGCGACTCGTCGGACAACATTCCAGGTTGTCCCGGTGTTGGCGAGAAGACTGCCGTGAAACTCATCTAGGAGTTTGGCAACATCGACACCCTACTCCAAAACACCGACAAGCTGAAAGGTGCGCTGAAGAAGAAAGTGGAGGAAAACGGAGAACTGATAAGGATGTCGCGCTACCTCGCAACCATAAAGACTGACGCTCCGATAGAACTCGACCTCAAATCGCTTGAGGTGGTTGAGCCAGACAACGAGAAACTGGAGAAACTATTCGAGGAACTGGAGTTTAAGACCTTTGCAAAGCGAATTCTTAAAAAAGACAAACAAGAGCCAAAAAAGCAGAATTTGCAACTCGATTTATTTTCAGATTTTCCGACCGAGGGACAAGCCGAGAGCGAATTTTCGAGTTTTGAGACGATAAAATCTATTGCTCACGACTACAAACTTGTTGATAATGAGGAAGAAATGAAGAAACTCTGTGACTATTTCTTGACAAAAGAAATTCTCAGTTTAGACACGGAGACAACTTCTGTCGAAGCAATAAACGCAAAACTCGTTGGTTTGAGCTTCTCAGTGAAGGAAAACGAGGCATTTTACGTTCCTGTGCCACAAGACGAGGCAGAGGCGCGGAAAATTGTGGAAATCTTCCGACCTGCCTATGAGAACGAGAAAATTCTCAAGATAGGACAAAACTTGAAGTACGACTATGAGGTGCTGATGAACTACGGAGTTGAGATAAAGGGAAAGATGTTCGACACGATGATTGCCCACTATGTCATCCAACCCGAACTTCACCACAATATGGACTACCTCGCTGAAATCTATCTCAACTATCAGACGATACACATTGAGGAACTAATAGGTCCGAAGGGAAAGGGACAGAAGAATATGAGCGACCTTGACCCGAAGGACGTTTACGAGTATGCTGCCGAGGATGCCGACGTGACACTGAAACTGAAAAACAAACTTGAGGCAGAGCTGAGGAAATATGGAGCGGAGGAACTGTTCTATAACATCGAGATGCCTCTGATGCCGGTGTTGGCTGAGATGGAGATGAACGGTGTGCTGATAGACACCAAGTCACTTGCCGAAACTTCCACAGTGCTGACAAAGAGAATGGAGGAAGTGGAACGTGAAATCTACGAACTTGCCGGAGGTGAATTCAACATTGCCTCTCCACGACAAGTTGGCGAGGTGCTTTTCGACAAACTGAAAATTGTGGAGAAAGCAAAGAAGACAAAGAAAGGACAGTATGTCACCAACGAGGAAGTGCTACAGTCGCTGAAAGGCAAGCACAAGATTGTAGGTGCGATATTGGAGCATAGAGGATTGAAAAAGCTACTCGGCACATATATCGACGCACTGCCGAAACTCATCAATTCGCGTACAGGACACATCCACACCTCGTTCAACCAAGCCACCACTGCCACAGGCCGACTCTCGTCGAGCGACCCAAACCTGCAGAACATCCCTGTGCGTGGCGAGGAGGGAAAAGAGATTCGCAAGGCTTTCATTCCTGAGCCAGGATGTCTGTTCTTTTCAGCCGATTACAGTCAGATTGAACTGCGTGTGATGGCTCATCTCAGTGGCGACGAGAACATGATTGAGGCATTCCGCGAAGGTCACGACATACACGCCGCAACGGCAGCTAAAATATATAAGGAGGAGATGGAAAACGTGACACGCGACCAGCGAACAAAGGCAAAGCGCGCCAACTTCGGCATCATCTACGGCATAACCATCTTCGGTCTTGCCGACCGACTGGAAATAAGCCGTGAGGAAGCCCGCCAGCTAATAGACGGATATTTCGAGACATTCCCGAAGGTGAAAGAATATATGGAAAAGGCAAAGGAAGAGGCACGCAGCAAGGGCTATGTGGAGACACTGTTCCACCGCCGCCGCTATCTTGCCGACATCAACTCTGCCAACGGCACAGTGCGTGGTTTCGCCGAGCGAAATGCCATCAACGCGCCTATTCAGGGTACTGCCGCCGACATCATAAAAGTGGCAATGGTAAGAATCCACAGACGTTTTAAAAGCGAGAACATCCGATCGAAAATGATTCTCCAGGTACACGACGAACTAAACTTCAGCGTCTATCCCGACGAGAAGGAAAAAGTGGAGCGCATTGTGCTTGAGGAAATGCAGAATGCATTCCCTATGGAAGTGCCTCTCGTTGCCGACTGCGGATGGGGAAACAACTGGCTTGAGGCGCATTGATGGTTCGAGTTGACAAGTTGACGAGTTGACAAGTTGACAGTTGACGAGTTGACGAGTTGACAGTTGACGAGTTATTTCAAGTTGACGAGTTATTTCAAGTTGACGAGTTATTTCAAGTTGACGAGTTGAAAAGTTGAAAAGTTGAAATAAGAAAAAAGGAATACATTATGAGGAAAATATTGACCTTTATGGTGTCATTGGTAATGGTGTCGTGCGGCAGCAAGTCGAGCCGCACGACCGACTCTTCACAAACCAACGACTCAATCTACACCATAGAAAACATCAACAATATAAGTCTCACTCAACCTGAAAAAGCCTTGGCTCTGCTCGACACAATAGAGCAACGGAAACTGTTGAAGCCAAACGACATAAACGGACTTAGGGCAGTGATATACCATAATGGAATGGACCAAAGCAACGTGGCACTGAAATACGCGAAACGCATCTACGAAGACCCCGACCTGCTGAAAGACACCGTAGTGGCGATAAAGACATTCTTTCTCGTCAGCGAATTGTCGCAATCGTGCGGCAACTATGCCGAGGCTTTGAAATATGCTAACAAAGGTTTCGCCTATGCACTGTCTGCCGGCGACAAGAACACCGCAGCACAAATACTGCTTTCAGCTGGCAATTCAATGTCGGGATTGGGACGCAACGACGAGGCAATAAACTACATCGACCGCGCCTTGGAAGTGCTCGAATCGCTCGACATTAAAGACTACTACACGCAGGAAATGATCTTTTACGGAAAGCTGCAAAAACTGAATACCTATATGGCGGAGGAAGACTACGACAAGGCTATTGCCGGCTTTAAAAACCTTCGAGATGCCTTCGAGATGCTTTCGAGACACGACGACATACCAAAAGTACATTTGGAGAAGTACAAAGGCGATATGTACTGGATGTTCCTCACATGCTACACAGAGAAGAAAATGCTAAAGGAGGCAACGCAGTGCTACGAGGAAATAATGAAACTTCCGCTAACACCGAAAACAGGACAAATGGTGGCTCCGTACCTTATAGCCACAAAACAGTATGACAAGGCACTCGACTGCATAAGAGAGGCGAAACGAATGTTGGCAGAATCAGAAGACACGCTCAAAAGTTTTTACATAAGCTACGTCCTGAAATATGAGGAAGACATCTACAAGGAAATGGGACGCTACAAGGAAGCGCTCTACGTGGCTGACAACATAAAGAACATCACAGACAGCATTACAAAGCGAGAAAGGGAGCATGAGGCACAGGAAATGGCCACCATCTACAACTTGGCTGACAAAGAGATGCAAATATCCAACCAGGCTGCAAAACTCCGCAACGGACATATAATAGTGGCACTCTCGATGCTCCTACTGCTCATTGCCATTGTGATTATCTTCATTGTGGTGAGATTCAACCGCATTATAAAGAAGAAGAACAGGGCGGCTGTTGCCACCATCGACGAACTTATGGCAACAAGAGGGAAACTTATGCAAAAGGTGGAGCAGATGGAAGCCCTGCAGACAGCGAGCGAGCCGGAGACAATACCAAGCGAAGCGGAAGGAGAAAAGGCGGAGACAGAGGAAGAAAAGGCGGAAATAGAGAAACTGAAACAGGAAATAGAAGAGAAGCAACTGTTTCTCGACCCTCTCTTCGACCGAAACAAGGCTGTTGAAACCTTCCCCGAACTAAACATAAGAACACTCTCGGCAGAGTTCACCCAGCGCTACGGAATGACGTTTCCACGTTATCTCATGTCGCTACGCATCAACTACGCACTCTCATTGCTCTCTTCCGACTCAACCATGAGCGTTGAGACGATAGCAACAAAGTCGGGTTTCGCCACTCGCCAAACCTTCTATCGCACTTTCACAGAGCAATTTGGAATCTCTCCGGCAGAGTATCGAAGGATGAAGAAAAAGTGAAAACGTGTGACAGCGTGACAAGCGTGACAAGCATTTTTCCCCTATCCATCTATGCCAATTTAGGGTTTATCTATATATATGTAAATAAATA
>CALZDK010000120.1 GCA_945637645.1 uncultured Prevotella sp. | reverse complement strand
ATCTGCTCAACTCTAAGAAGTTAAGGAAGTTAAGGAACTTCTTCTTTAACTTCCCTTTCCTGCGAAAGTTGAGTTAATGTTCAACATTCGAGCTTCTGAATCCTGAAAAGTATGGCATGCTCAAGGGTGAGCGGACGATTGTGGGCAAAGAATATAGTGCCGTGGGTGGGCGACCGCACTTCGTCGAGCACGCTGCTGTCGTAGGGGTCGAGCACTCGTGCAAGCACGTCGCCCTCGTTCACCTGCTGCCCTGCATCGGCAACACGGTAGAATATTCCTGCCCTGCGTGCTTTCACGTTCACGAGCTCTGCCTCGTCGAACACCACCGACTCATATCCCGCGTTCTGTATGCGGTATTTTATGATGTGCGTCTTCTTCAGGAAGCGCAGTATTGAGTCTATTGTTTGCTGGCTTGTGACATCCTCTACATTGTTGGTCTGACCTGCATAGATGGAGAATGCCTTGCAGCCCCAAATCTGCCAGTTGTAGTTGAGCAAAGTGGTGTCGAAAGGCAGTGGATGGCGGGTGGTGACGAAAGGCATACCGAAGAGGCAAGCCGAGTCCACGTCCTCGTAGCCTGTGCTGAGCATGCGCACATGAGGCACGAAATCGCCCGGCATGTAGAAGCTGGCGAGCTGCATGCCGTATTTGAAGTCCTTGATGCTCTCAAAGAGTGCAGCCGCAATGCGTTGCGTTGTCTCTCCCTTGTCGTAGCCTGGAAACATGCGGTTTATATCCGTTCCGTCCATAGCCCAGAAGCGTCGCGACACGTTCATGGAGAACGGGTTGCAGGATGGCACCACGAGAATGCTCTTCCCGTCGGCAACGCCTCCTCGCCTCTCCACTTCCGTGAGTGCAGCCACAAGGCGTGAGCAGATGTACTGTTGTTGTATCTCGTCGCCTCTCATGGCTCCTATAATAGCCACTGTCTTCTCTCCTTCTCCAAACCAGTAGCCCTGGATGTTGAATGTGCCGCGATAGGGCGACTTCATTTCAAAAAGTATTTCTTTTTTCATTTCTCATGTCTGTAAATCCTCGCCATTAGCGAGCCTTCATAAACTATTGGATATGCGCGGATGGTGAAAAGATAGCCTTCCACTGGGGAAACCACGCGGCTCAGTATCTTGCCTGTCAGCGGTTCCACTATCTGACCTATCTCCTCGCCTTTGGCAACCACGATGCCGCACTTCAGCTCGGTGATGAACACACCCGAAGTGGCGGCGTTAAGAAACTCCACGCGGTCGCCCTTGCACACTATGGGGTTGGTTATGGTGGCGCTGTTCACTATTCCCGTCCACATTCCCACCTCGCGCATAAGGTTGAAAATGCCATCCACCAGCCGGTAGCACATCTTGTGGTTAATGCGCTGACCAACTCCCATCTCCACCACTACGCAAGGAGTGCCAGTGGAGTTGAGAGAGTGGGCGAGGGTTGCCTCAAGCACAGTGGCAGCGTCGTGAATCCACACGAAATCGATGTTCAGCTTGCTTGCTATGGGCACGAGTTTTTCCTCGTCGTTCACGTTGATGCGTGCCTGTGGTGTCTCACGCAGATACAGGTTGCTTGAATGTATGTCGATGACAAGGTTGGCACCCTTGAGGTCTTCTATTATGGCGTATGCCGTTTGCTCTGCCACAGAGCCGTTCTTGTCGCCGGGGAAGATGCGGTTCATGTCGAGGTCGAAGTTTGGTATGCCTCGCTGTATGGTGTCGATGCCGAGCGGATTCAGCGCGGGATATATCTCCACCTGTCCGTCGAGCGACCCGATGCTCTCGTTCAGTCGGCGTGCCATCTCGTAGCACACCATCTGCCCCTCAAGCTCGTCGCCGTGTGTTCCTGTCACTATGCAGAGGCGCATGTTGCCCTGACTTCCCTTTATTACGTTTTTCCTTATTGACAGCCTTTCATTTATTGGCAGTTCGGTTGTTGTTACTGTCTGAATCATATATGTTGTTTATAATTACACCTCAACCAGTGTCACGCTGACAATGTTTTGCTGTATGGCATTGCCAAGATACACTCCGCGGTTCACCGGACAGTCGGAGGCGTCGCGGCCGTGGGCGAGTTTTACGTATCCGTAGCTTATGCGGCGGTCGTTTGTCGGGTCGAAGCCAAGCCAGCTGTAGCCGTCGTGTATTTCCACCCATGCGTGAGTCTCGCCGGTGCCCTCCAAAAAACCGCACACGTAGCGTGCCGGAATGGAACTGAGGCGGCAGAGGGCTATCATCAGGTGCGCATAGTCCTGACACACGCCACGGCGAAGCCTAAAGACTTCCGTGGCGGGAGTTTCCACTGTTGTGGTGAGAGGCATATAAGCCATTTGGCTATACACATAATGGCATATTGCCGAAGCCTTGTCTGCCTGTCCTGTGCCGCAGTCGGCAAACAGGGTCTCGCACTCCTTCAGCCACTGTCCCGACTGTTCGAGGTCGATCATCGTCAGCGGAGTGTCGATGAGATAGATTGGCGAAATGCCACGGTCAGTGCGTGTCACATACTGCGACATCTCCACTATGCCTGCACTGATGTATGCCAGTGAGGTGTGTTCCTCGCGCTGGCCGCCATAAACTACTCGGTTGCCGAAGGCGTCCACATCGCGGCACATCCTGTAGCCGGGCGACACTATCAGTTGCTCCTCATCTATACGCATGTAGGAGCCCGACATAGGTTGGCAACGCAGCAGCAGATGATGGTTTGTCACGGGTTGGCTGAACGTGACTATTGTCTGATAGTTGTATAGATAGCGTTTCATTATACTCTTACAAGCTGGTTGACAAATTTTAGCAGTCGTGTCTTGTAGTCCTCATCGGAAAGATCGAACTTGTCTGCAGTGATGAGGGCGTCGAGCTGGCTGCTGATATTGTCGTCGAGCGAACCTGTCATGTCTCGACAGTAGCGTTTCAGCGAGTCGTAGGCAAGAGCTATGCGACGATAGGGATAGCCGAAGCGTAGCAGCATGTCGAGGTTCTCCACGTTTCGTCCTATCATCATTATGTTCAGTGCCTTGTGGTTCTGCAGGCGCTGTTCCGCCGAGCCCCAGAAAGCCAGCGACCAGTCGATGATAGGCTGCAGGTGGCTTATGTTCACCGTAGCCTCCTGCTTGCACTTTCTCAGCAGTGCAACGCTCATCTCAAGATAGCTCAGTGTCTCCGACATGATGTCCTCGCGCAGCAGTATGGCGTTGTCCATGGCGCATTTCTGTGCCGAGAGCACCGAGCCAGGATTGTTCTCGTCGTAGAGCATACCGTAGGTGAACTCATCGTTTGTTTTATAGATACCCGATGCGTCGAGCTTCTCCCAAAACGCCGTGTAGTCGTCGGGCTCGCCGTCTATCATCTCGTCGAAACACTTGTTAAGCTGGTGCAGTGTGGCATACACTCTGCACTCGTATCTTCCGAGCCAGTAAAGCCTGTTTGCCTTAGTGGCTGATATAATATCACTTTTTACCATCTTTCAATCCTTAACTCTTTCAATCCTTTAATCCTTTAATTCTTTAATCCTTTAATCCTTTAATCCTTTAATCCTTTAATCCTTTAATCCTTTAATTCTTTAATCCTTCACTCCTTCACTCCTCCTCCGTCATCACCCATGTGTCCTTGAATCCTCCGCCTTGCGACGAGTTCACCACAAACGAGTCGGGGTTGCGCGAGAAGCGGGTCAGACCGCTCTTCCACACCTTTGTCTCCTTTCCCGTCACCACAAAGGCACGAAGGTCTGCCTTGCGCCATACGAGCTGGTCGCCCTCCAGAATCTCAAGATCCTTGAAGTCCACCACCTCCTGTGCTATCCATCTTCTCGGGAATTTCACTATCAGCTGGCGCAGTTCCTCCAGTTTCTCCGGCGCGAGTTCAGAGCCGAACACCACTCCGTAGCCTCCTGCCTCGCTCACGTCCTTTATCACAAGGCTGTCGAGATGCTCCATAACATAGTCGTAGTCTTCCTTGAAATATGGAAGATAGGTTGGTGCGTTCTGCAGCACCGAGTCCTCGCCAAGATAGTATTTCACCATCTTCGGCACAAAATAGTAGATGCCCTTGTCGTCTGCCACACCGTTGCCGATGGCGTTTATCAGAGCCACGTTGCCTGCACGGTAGGCCTGCATGATGTTTGGCACACCAAGCAGCGACGAGGGCTCAAAGGTCAGCGGGTCCATATACTCGTCGCTTACTCGGCGGTAGATGCAGCCCACTCGTATTTTCTCCTTATACATTCCACCGTAATACACCTTGTCGTCCTCCACGAAGAGGTCGCCCGGATAGGCAAGTGTGGCACCTGTCTTCTCCGCGAAATAGGAATGTTCGAAGAAAGCCGAGTTGTAGCGCCCCGGAGTGAGTATCACGGCTATGCCGCGGTGGTCGTTCATGTCGTCCATCATGTCGCGCAACAGGTCGGCATAGTCGCGGTTGTCTGCCACGGCATTTGTGGCGAAAGTGTTTGGCGACACCTTTCTCGTTATCTTGCGTGCTATCATCGGATAGCTTGCGCCCGAAGGAATCCTAAGGTTGTCCTCCAACACATACCACTGTCCGTCCTTTCCCTCCACGAGGTCGATGCCGGAGATGTGTGAATACACCTTTCCTTCCGGACTTATGCCCTCACACACAGGCATATACCCCTTTGAGGAATAGACAAATTCCTCAGGCACCACACCGTCCTTAACAATTTTCTTGTCGTGATAGATGTCCCATAGAAACATGTTCAAAGCCTGGACTCTCTGTTTCAGTCCACGCTCCAAATAGCTCCAGTCGCTCTTCGTTATGATACGCGGCACAGAGTCGAAGGGGAACAACTGCTCGTTGAAAATGCCCTTCTTGTAAACGCCAAAGCGTACTCCAAAGCGCTCCAGCATCTTGTTCACAGTGTCTCGACTGTCTGTCAATTCGTTAATGTTTACTGCCATTTTGTTTCTCCTTGTGTTTGCTTTGTTGTTTAAGTTATGTCGCCCAATATTTTTCTTGTTCGATGACACTTTGCAATTAAATTCGGTGCAAAGTTAATCATTTTGTAAATACAAAGCAAGAAAAACCAAAACTTTTGTTATTAAAATATTTAATAATACGACATTTTAATCATTTTCCGCGACTTTTCTTACACTATGTATATAATATTGCCCAAAAAGTTTCAGAATGAAACCAACGGGGAGGGACGATTTTTGGACATAATATCATGACGAGTTGACAATTCGCCAACTCGTCATGACATTCTTGATTATCAGTTTCTTTCAGCTTTCCACCAGTCGAAGTTAAAGAGATTGCGACGCTGTTTGCTGTTTCCCTTAAACACAAAATACAGGTCGTGTACACCAGAGCAGCGAGTAAGGGCAGTCTTGAACTCCTGATATTCAAACTTGGTGTTTGGTATGTCGATATTGCCTGCCTTCCATCCGTCAATATCATCAAGGCGCACTTCTATACTGCCGCCATAAAGCAGGGCGGAACATGATACGGTGATCGATGCTGCTCCCTTGGCTCCAAAATCAACACCACGCACAAGTATATATTCGCCATCATCAATATCGGTAACGAAGAGCGTCTCGTTCCATGGTCCTGAGGGGTTCTCCCTTGTGGTTTTCAAACCGTAGCCCCAAGCCATAGTTTCCGCCTCCACACGTCGATAAGGGTTGAAATGTCCCACTTGATTCAGCTTGCAGTCGATGAAATAAGGCAACTCCTCTATTGTTCCGTCGCTTTTATATGTCATTTCTGCAGCAGAGACAGAACGACGTTCGGCATGGCGACTCGTTTCAAGACGGAAGACATCGTAGTTCAGTCCAAAACAATACCACTTCCCTTTAAACTCTATTATGCCAGGGTGATTGCCTCTTGTCCTTGGAGTGTGGTCCATAATGTGTCCCTTGTGTTCCCATGGTCCCGTAG
>CALZDK010000119.1 GCA_945637645.1 uncultured Prevotella sp. | reverse complement strand
ACGGCATGCGCCTTCGTTTCGACAACGACCCTGTCCGCATCGTGGGAAGCAAGTTGCTGCTTGAGAACTTTACTGTCTATGCCCATAACGACAACCCTCTCAACATCATGGGAAATGTGGATTTCAGCAATCTTGAGAAAATTAAGGTTGATATGAAGATGCGTGCAAGAGACTACCAAATCATTGGCGAGAAAGAGAACAACAAGAGCGTGGCTTACGGCAAGGCATACGTTAATGTTGACGGAACCATCAGCGGCTTGCTCGACAATCTTGTGATGAAGGGAAAACTCGACGTTCTCGGCAAGACAGACATGGGATATATTCTTCGCGACAGCCCAATCACGACAGACAACCAGTTGGACGAGCTTGTCAAGTTCCGCGATTTCTCCGACACAACAGAAATTGTAGTTTCCAGTCCGCCAATCAGCGGATTCAGGATGGACATGACACTCAACGTGTCAAACGGAGCGCATATTATGGCATATCTCAATGCCGACCATACCAACTATATCGATCTTATGGGCGGTGGTTCACTGCGTATGCAGTACAACACCGTTGAGGGCATCTTGCTTAATGGAAGATACACTCTTAACAATGGAAAGATGAAGTATTCACTGCCTGTCATTCCTCTGAAAACCTTCACCATTCAGGACGGTAGCTACATAGAGTTCCATGGCGATGTGATGAATCCAACGCTCAACATCACCGCCGAGGAAGAAACCAAGGCAAACGTCTCAGGCACCAATGGAGTGGGAAGAAGCGTGAAGTTCATCTGTGGCATAGTCATTACCAAGACGCTTAAAGACATGGGGCTTGAATTTACTCTCGATGCTCCCGAAGACCTCACGCTCCACAATGAATTACAAAACATGAGTGTCGAGCAGCGTGGTAAGTTGGCTGTCACCATGCTCACCACAGGAATGTACCTTGCCGACGGAAATACAGAGTCCTTCTCAATGAACAATGCCCTCAGCTCTTTCCTCAACACCGAGATAAACCAGATTACGGGCAGCGCACTGCGCACGCTCGACCTCTCTATAGGCATCGACAACAGCACCGATGCCCAGGGAGCAACCCATACCGACTATTCCTTCCAGTTCGCAAAGCGTTTCTGGAACAACCGACTGAAAATTTCCGTTGGTGGAAAAGTCTCAACAGGAGCTTCTGTTCAGACACAACAGAACACATCGTTCTTCGACAACGTTACTTTTGAATATCGTCTTGACGACACAGCCAACAAATATGTCACCCTCTTCTACAACAACAATTCCTACGATTGGCTCGATGGCTATACGCAAGAGTATGGAGCCGGTTTCATCTGGAAGAAAACAATACAAAACTTCCGCAATCTGTTTAAGAAAGACGACGAGGTGACGATGCCAAAGCAGGAAACCGTTGTGCATGAGAGTGTTGACTCCACGTCTGTAAAAACAAAGGAGGTGATGACAAATGAATAGAATACTCAAAACATATTTCGCTATCTTTGCCTTGTCTGTCCTCGTCGGTTGCTCCACAACGAGCAATATACCCGACGACGACCAACTGTTCATCGGTCTCAAGAAAATCAACTACGAGAACTATGAGCCTTCCGACCATTTCCTCAACACCCAGATTGAGGTTGAGGCAGCCTTGGCAACAGCTCCCAACGGAGCGTTGTTCGGCAGTTCTTACTATCGGACACCATTCCCCTATGGCCTGTGGATATGGAATGCCTTCTCCGATAACGACGACGGGTTTTCAAAATGGATGGTAAAGAGTTTTGGCAAGCAACCGGTCCTAATGAGTTGGGTCAATCCTGCCTTGAGAGCTTCCGTAGCACAGACAGTGTTGCGCAATCATGGCTATCTTCACTCGCAAGTGACTTACGAGGAAATACCGCAAAAGAATCCGAAGAAAAGCAAGATAGGGTATAATGTCAATGTCGGCAAGTTGTTCACTGTTGACACTTTATCCTACGTTAATTTCCCTGACGAGGCAGACAGCCTTATCAATGCCTATTCCTCAGAGGCTGTAGTGAAGAAAGGCACTCCGTTAAGCGTTTCCAACCTCGACGGCGAGCGACAGAGGCTCTACACCATGTTCCGCGACAATGGCTACTATTACTATCAGTCGGGCTTCGCCTCTTACCTTGCCGATACACTTGCCGAGCCAAACAAGGCACGGCTAAGGTTGCAACTGGCATCTGGACTGCCCGAAGGCGCGCTCCACAAGTGGCATATTGGAAACATACACATCAACATGCAACGCACCTACACAGAGCCGCTTACCGACAGTCTTCACTTCCGCTTCTTTTCCATGAACTACAACGGCAAGAAGCCGCCATTGCGCCCTCGTGTAATAATGCGAGATATGAAGGTTCGCCATAACTCCCTCTACAGCTACTCCGACTATCAGGAGACAGCCTCGCACCTCAGTTCCATGGGCTTGTTCAGTTCCGTTGATTTCAGGTTTGCACCACGCGACACATCCTTGGCTTGCGACACTCTCGACCTTACCCTCGATTTTGTTCTCGACCGACCTTACGATGTCTATTTTGAAGGCAATTTCAAGAACAAGACCATCGGGCGCATGGGGCCCGAACTGAAGGCAGGACTCACTCGCCGCAATGCTTTCCGTGGAGGCGAGAAACTCGATTTCAATCTACATGGATCATATGCCTGGGAAACTAATAAACGCACCTCCGACAGCAACTACGAGTATGGTGTCGATGCCACATTGGAGTTTCCGCGCATCGTGGCGCCGTTCTATAAGGAACGTCGTCGTGTGCGCGACAAGAACGGTAATGTCATACGCCACCGCTTTTTCTCGAAGTCTTCAACGATGGCAAAAATATCCACAAACACCATCTACCGTCCTGAATACTACAAGATGACAGTCTTTTCTGGCGAGTGGACCTACCGTTGGCAGACTTCGCCCAAGAGTGCCCATGAGTTTTCGCCACTCGTGGTGAAATATCAGGTGACCGACTCCCGTTCCACCAAGCTCGACTCTCTTATGGACGACAATATGTATATAGGCATAATGATGGAAAACCAGTTTGTTCCTCAGATGCGCTACACCTATACATATAGTAGTCCAACGTCGTGTCTCAATCCCGTCCGCTGGGAAACCACCGTCGCAGAGGCAGGCAATCTCGTCTCTCTGGGCTATGTCTTGGCGGGAAGAGGATGGAATGAGACCGACAAGAAATTGCTGAATACCGAGTATTCTCAGTTTCTGAAATTAGAAACCGACTTCCGCAAGACATGGACTCTCAACCCAAACGCCAAACTCCTCGCCCATGTCAATGCCGGAGTTATCTACAACTATGGCAATGGACTCTTCGCTCCGTTTTCCGAAATGTTCTATGTCGGTGGAGCCAATAGTCTCCGTGCCTTCCCCATAAGAGGAATCGGTCCCGGAGGGATTGTACCGTTGGGCATACCGGAGCTCAACTATGTCATGAACAATGGCGACATAAAGTTTGTAGCAAACCTCGAGTATCGCCGCAGGCTCTTCGGCAGCCTTTCTACAGCCATTTTCCTCGATGTGGGCAACGTGTGGAATTTCAAGAAGGACTACGAGGACGACTTTTTAAACGAGTGGATGTCTCCGGGAGTGTTTAAGTTCGACCGTTTCTACCGCCAGTTAGCCGTCGGCACAGGCATCGGCATCCGCTACGACCTGGACTTCCTTGTCTTGCGTCTCGACTGGGGCGTCGGCCTCCATCTGCCTTACGACACGGGCAAGGGCGGTTTCTACAATATCGACAGCTTTAAGGACAATCAGACCCTACATTTCGCCATTGGCTATCCTTTCTGATGTTTTTTTGAAAAAAAACTTCCATAAAGGTGTGGCGATTACAAAAAATAGTATTAATTTTGCACACAAGTCATAACGACCGAATAAAAACTTAAAAAAAAGAGACATGAAACCTACTTTATTACTCTTAGCTGCCGGAATGGGAAGCCGTTACGGCGGTCTGAAACAGCTTGATGGTCTCGGACCAAACGGAGAGACCATAATGGACTACTCCATCTACGACGCCATAAAGGCTGGATTTGGCAAAATCGTTTTCGTAATCCGCAAGGACTTTGAACAGGATTTCCGCGAGAAGATTCTCAGCAAGTACGAGGGTCATGTGCCAGTAGAGCTGTGCTTCCAGAGCCTCGATTCCCTTCCAGAGGGGTTCACCTGCCCCGCCGACCGTGTAAAGCCTTGGGGAACCAACCATGCCGTGATGATGGCAAAGGATGTTATCAACGAACCGTTCTGTGTCATCAACTGCGACGACTTCTATAACCGCGACGCTTTCCAGGTTATTGGAAAATTCCTTGCCGACCTTCCCGAGGGCAGCACCAACAAGTATGCCATGGTGGGCTTCCGTGTTGGCAACACCCTGTCAGAGAACGGAACAGTGGCACGCGGCATTTGCTCCAAGGACGAGCAGGGCAATCTCACCACCGTTGTGGAGCGCACCGAGATAATGCGTGTTGACGGTCCTATCTGCTACAAGGACGAGGAAGGCAAATGGGTGCCCGTAGAGGAAAACACACCTGTGTCCATGAACATGTGGGGCTTCACTCCCGACTATTTCCAGCACAGTGAGGCTTATTTCAAGGAGTTCCTTTCCGACCCCAAAAATATGTCGAACCTCAAGGCGGAGTTCTTCATTCCGCTCATGGTCAACAAACTTATTGTTGAGGGAACATCCACCGTACAGGTTCTCGACACAACCAGCAAGTGGTTTGGAGTAACCTATTCAGCCGACCGCCAGGACACTGTCGACCGTATCCAGAAGCTTGTTGACGAAGGAGTTTATCCAAACAAACTTTTCTAACCGGAATGCAGATTGAACTTTTGAGTCCAGAGGAGCTCAACCAGCTCCGCAACCTTATAGTGGCAGCAGACAATATCGTTGTCTGCTGCCATGTCAGCCCCGACGGCGATGCCATTGGCTCGTCGTTAGCGTGGGCGGAAGCCTTGCGTCAGTTTGACAAGAAACCCACAATCATCGTTCCCGACCAGTTCCCCGACTTCCTTCGCTGGTTACCTTGCGTAGAGACCATAATGCGCTACGACAAACATCCCGACGAGGCTGATGCCATCATTGGCGATGCCGATCTGATTTTCTGTCTCGATTTCAACGAGTTGTCACGCACCGACGATATGGAGAAACCCCTCAGCGCTACCCATGCTTCAAAGGTTCTTATCGACCATCATCTCAACCCCTCGGTAGATGCCGTATTGAGCATCTCACGCCCTCCGCTCAGCTCCACGTGCGAGATGGTGTTCCGTCTTGTCTGGCAACTTGGACTTTTCCCGCAGCTCGACCGCAAGTTTGCCGTTCCTGTCTATTGTGGCATGATGACCGACACTGGAGGC
This sequence comes from uncultured Prevotella sp., assembly GCA_945637645.1. Taxonomy (GTDB): domain Bacteria; phylum Bacteroidota; class Bacteroidia; order Bacteroidales; family Bacteroidaceae; genus Prevotella. The sequence goes on along the minus strand of CALZDK010000119.1, from coordinate 602 downwards.
TTCACCTTTGCCAGCAATGCGCCGGAGATTTTCTTCATCATCTGCCAACTCCTCACCAAGGGCATCGACAAGGACAGAATATATCGCAACGTCTATAACGTTTTCAGCGAACATCGCCTGCGTCTTCAGGGTTATGTTCTCTACAAGAAGATGAACGTTGTTGACAACCTCCACGCCTCCTATTTCACACTCACGCGCGACGACCTTCAGCGTTTCCAATACACCAAGGGCGACAGCGAGGGCCTCGTCAACATGCCTTTGCAAATCAAGGACATGCGCCTTTCCATATCTCTCCGCGAGGACACCGAACGCGACAACCTCATACTTGTATCGCTCCGTTCCGTCGACGATTTTCCCTGCAACGAGATGGCAGCCCGCTTCTTCAACGGAGGCGGCCATAAGAACGCGTCTGGCGGAAGGCTATTCTGCGGAATGGAAGAGGCGGAGGAAATCACGCGCAAGGCAATTCACGCCTATTCCAGTCTTTTGAAGTGAGTGTAGTACTTTTATTTTGTATTGTCTAAAACTTGCACTAACTTTTAATAAGTTAGGCTGCGTTTTAACAATAAAAATTAAAAAGTAGTACTTTTATTTTGTATTGT
>CALZDK010000118.1 GCA_945637645.1 uncultured Prevotella sp. | reverse complement strand
AGTCAGTGCAGGTTCTGCCATTTGGGGCACACCTCCACTAAAGACCATCACCTTTGGTGTCAACATCAACTTTTAAGGAATAACAGAATCCACCTCAACTCAAAACACTAATGAATATGAAAAATATCAAATCATATATACTGATGGGCACGCTGGCTCTCTCAGCCACCTCGTGCTCCGACAGCTGGCTCGACCAAGAGCCATCCACAGCCGTGGAGACAGATAAGGTTGTCAACGTCCTCACCGACGTGGAGTTTCTCCTCAATGGCATCTACAACACCATGCAGGACGCATACGCCTATTCCGGACGTCTCGTCTATTACGCCGATGCAACAGGCGACGACATGCAGGCCTACAGTGCCACAAAGCGCACAGGCAACTACTATCTGCTCAACTTCACTAAAGACACCGCCCCGACAACCTTCTGGTCCTATCCTTACGAGATGATTGGACTATGCAACATCATACTCGGCAAGATAGACAACATGGAAACCTCCGAAACCGAACTGCGCGACTACTTCAAAGGTCAGGCACTGGCCTTGCGTGCCATGTTCCTGTTCGACCTCACACGCTTCTACGGCTATCCATATAAGAAAGACAACGGAGCGTCGCTCGGAGTGCCTATAGTGACCACAGTGCTCGACAAAAACGCAAAACCCAAGAGAAACACCGTGGCAGAGTGCTACACGGCAGTAATCAGCGATCTCAAGGCTGCCGTTGAGGCAATGGACAACGACGAGGGAAAGGACTACCACAAAGGCAGGATAAACCTCTGGGGAGCTTTGACTCTGCTTAGCCGAGTTTACCTCTATCATGGCGACAACGCCGAGGCCTACAACATGGCTACACAAGCCATAAAAGGAGCAGAGAAACAAGGCTATCGGCTATGGTCAAATGCCGAATATCCCTCTGCATGGGGCTTCGACTACAGCGAGAGCAACAAGGGCGAGGTGCTCTTTGAGATTGTAAACCTCACCGACGACAGCCCTGGCAAGGAGTCGCTCGGCCGTCTCCACTCTCCCAGCGGCTATAAGGACATCTGTGTCACCAGCAGTTTCCATGCACTACTCAACGAAGACCCTTCCGACGTGAGACTCAAACTGTTGGTATACAGCAGCAAGCGTGGCTTCGTCAACAAATACCAGCCACAGGAGGGCGAGGAAATCATGGATGCCAACATTCCGCTGCTGCGCCTCTCAGAGGCTTATCTCAATGCCGCTGAGGCAGCCGTGAAAACAGGAGACAACGATAATGCCGTGAAATGGCTCGACGCCATCGTTAGCCGTGCCAACCCCAAAAACAGTGTACAAGGCACCCAGGTGACCCTTGACCGCGTGATGACCGAGCGACGGAAAGAACTCGTGGGCGAAGGACACCGTATGTTCGACGCCTTGCGTGATGGAGGCAGCGTTGACAGGCACGACGTGTCGGGACAGTCGAAGGTAAGTTCCACAAAACATCTCACCTCAGCAAAGGAAAAACTGCATTTCGACTGGAACTATTTCAAGTGTGTACTGCCAATACCAAAGTCGGAGATTGACGCCAACGGAAATATCGAGCAGAATCCGTTATACCAATCTTCCAACGATCAAAAGTGAAAAATATGTTACAACTAAGGTTCTTCAGGAGAATTCTCTCTCTCATGGTCTGCTTGCCGATAGTGTTCGGCGGGCAGACCTTTGCCCATGACGACCATCACCTCTCTGCCGATGGCCCATACATCATCTATCATCCCGATGGCAGTGTGCGAGTAGTAAGTGTCAGTGTAGAGGGCAACATAACCGACACCGTTCTCCCCTCCCGTCACTCACCACTCGTCTCCCAACCCTTCACCGTCACTTCCCACAATGGCAAGCACCGTTTCTCCGTGTCGCTACACCATTTTGAGCGTCCACAGTGGAAAAGCCCACAACCGCCAAAACTCTTCGTCACTTCAGACCCCCACGGCGATCTCGACTGCCTTGTCAGCCTTCTGCAAGGCAACGGAATCATCGACTCAAACTACCGTTGGACATACAGCAATAACCGTCTTGTTGTCATTGGCGACGTCTTCGACCGTGGCAAGGACGTGATACAGATTCTTTGGCTGCTCTACAAACTGGAGCACGAGGCTGCACTGTCAGGCGGCAGTGTCGATTTCCTCCTTGGCAACCATGAGCCAATGGTGCTGATGAACGACCTGCGCTACACCAAGGAAAAATACAAACTTCTTGCCGAAAGGCTCTGCATGGAATATCCCCAGCTCCTTTCGCGCTCCACTGAACTTGGCTATTGGCTGTCAACACGCAACACGATGCAAGTGATAGGCAACAATCTCTTTGTCCATGCAGGAATTAGCGGGCAACTGCTCGAACAAAACCTGTCAGTCCCAACAGTCAACGAACAGATGAGCCATGGTTTGTATCTCAACAAGTCGCAACGCCGTGCAGAGTCTCCTCTCACCCATTTCCTCTTTGCCTCAAAAGGTCCTGTCTGGTATCGTGGCATGGTACTCGATCAGCCCAAATACGCCCCCATAGCAAAAGACACCCTTGAAATGGTGCTAAGGCAATACAATGTTGACCGTGTCGTCGTAGGTCACACCATTTTCGACGATATCAGCTCTTTCCACTCAGGTCGAGTTATAGCAGTAAACGTTGACAACAAGAAAAACCGGGAAAACCACAAGAGCCGTGCCATACTCATTGAAGATGACAGAATTTACATCATATACGACGACCCAGCGAGAAAACATCTGCTGCATAACCGCTAGACAGACATTTCATTCAAGTATGTCAAGTTCCACTATGCGGAGGCTGACTGCACCCTTGGCTGTTGCCACTCGGTCGAGCTCTCCAGCCTTGCCACCGGCAAGTTCGGCAGTGTCGCCCTTCTCTGTCTTTGCAAAGGAAGGACCGAGCATCTTTATTGTAAGAATGTCGGAGCTGACGGGAGTCGGGATGTCAATGTGCACATAGCCTAACGACTGAGGGGTGATGCCTTCCCACACCTTCTTCTTTCCTGCATAGACTGCCAACGGATAGCGAAGAGATCGCCAACCGGAGAGTTTCATCGTTATTTTGCAAACTTTTGCCTTGCGTTCGAGGGTGTAGGTTATCCAAGCGTTCTCTCGCTGTCCGTCACTCTTCCATTCCGACAGTTCGTTGTCGTCGTATGATGCCGCCACGTTTTCGTTGTTGCTGCCTGCCTCTGCTTTCTTTATTGCCACTGAACGATTGCGGTCTGTATATGATGGTGTGGAAGGGGTTTCGCCACGGTCAAGACGACACGGAAGGGTGAGTTGCGGCAGGGTGTTGCCTTGCAGTGGCTTGGTGGTGAGGGTGAGTTTTGCGGGCTGTACGCCTTCAGCAGTGGCATAAAGGCGGATAGTGCCTGCGTTTACCGTTGAGCGCAAAAGCACACGGTTTACACCACACTCCACTGGCAACGACATGGAACCAACATAGTTGTCGCTGATATTTTTTGTGGCTGCCGCATCGAGCAACGACTTGTCCCTGTTCAGGTCTGGACGCTGAAACGACTTATTGTCGCGAGTGCCGATGCCACCAATCCATTCCGCTTCGCCATTGAAGTTGAAGTGGACGATGCGGTTGTCGAGAGGACAGCGTCTGCCTTCCTTGTCCACCACCTCCACCTCAACAAGAGCCATGTCAGCTCCGTCGGCTTTCATTCCCTCTGGGTTCTCCATTGCCTTCAGACGTATGGCGTATGGCTTGCCTGCAGTCTCTATCTCGTCGCGGCTGCCATTGTTTGCCACAGCCACAATCTTTCCGCTTTCAAAGTCAACGTCGTTGAAAGTGAAGAGATATTGGTGGCTTCTCGTTCCTTTCCCCTGGCTCTTTCCGTTTACGAAGAGTTCCACCTCGTCGGCATTCGACACCACATAAACAGGCTTTCGTGTGCCTTGGTTGTAGTTCCAGTGTCCTATGATATGAGTGCGGGGCTTTTCAGGTTCCACCCATCCGTCCCACATCACCTGATGGACGTAGAACGCGTCTTTTGGCAGTCGCATGGCATCGACAACACCACTGGTACGGAAGTTTGACTCGCCACGATGATGAGTGTTTGTGTCGCTGAACACAATCTTTACTCCTCCTGCCGAGGATCGTCGGCCTCCTCCGGGACGTTCCTTCCAGTATTCTTCCCAACGTCGCACCATTTCAATGGCAAACACGTCCATGTTGTGGTTGTAGTCGTTGGCAGGTTTTCCACGATATAGAGGTCCGTCGCCTTCCTTATGGTAAGGATAAGACAGCTCGTCCCAGTATTTTCGAAGTCCTTCGTCGCGACAGTATTCCATTGCCCACATCGGGTGTTTGCCCGACTTGTTTATGTAGAGCATCTCGCCTCCGTATTCCGCCTCGTCGATGTCGAGCATCTCCCTTGAGCCAATGGCACGACCGCCATGAGGGTCATATTTGTCGCGTATGGCTTTAAGTTCAATCATGTGCTCGCGTGAGATGCTTTCGTTGCCGCCTTCGTAGAAGAGGATTGAGGGATTGTTACGATTATAGATTATGGCGTCGCGCATAAGTTCGGTGCGTTGTGTCCAGCGTGGTCCTGTAACGTCTTTTTCGGCGTCGCCGGCTGGCATAGCCTGAATGAGTCCCACACGGTCGCACGACTCAATGTCTTGTTTCCACGGTGTTACATGCATCCAGCGCACGAGATTGGCACCCGACTCCACCATCAAGGCATTACTGTAGTCGCTGAGCCAAGCGGGGACAGAAAGCCCCACTCCAGGCCACTCGTTAGAGGTGCGTTGTGCATAGCCGTGCATCATAATAACCCTGTCGTTGAGCCATATCTTTCCTTCGGCAAATCGGGTTTTTCGGAATCCTGTTCTTGTCACGACAGCATCTGTCAGATTACCATTGTTGTCGCAAAGCATTGTCTTCACCTTATATAGATATCCATATCCCCACGACCAGAAATGCAGTCCCGCAATGTTGCCCTCTGCACTGAGTGTGGCAGTCTCTTGTGCCTTTACGTTCACCTTGTCGCCTTTTAGTGTGGCTATGAGTTTTCCGTCGGCATCTGTCACTTCAGCCACGAGCGACAATATCCTGTCAGCGCCACTCTCGTTTTTCACTTCCGATTCGGCATGCACTTTAGCGCTTCGGCGGCGTATGTCGAAGTCGGTGGCATAGATGTAGGTGCCAGTGGTGCCAAGGTCGCTATATAGCGGCAGTGTCTGGTATGCCTTGCCTGTGATGTGAAGAAAAACGTTTTTGGGAATTCCGCCGTAGTTGGCGTTGAAGTTGCGGTCGTTCCACTGATACTGGCTGTTGTGCCTTCTCGACCTGTAGCGCCAGTTGTTGTCGCATCTCACCGCAATCACGTTCTCACCTTCTTTAATATATGGAGTAAGGTCGAACCCGCAAGCCATCACGCCGTTCTCGCTGAAGCCAAGCGGTTGTCCGTTGAGGTAGAAGTCGGCACCTTGCCTCACGCCTTCAAACTCCACAAACACCTTCTTTGACTTCACATCCGTCATGTTGAAGTGTTTCCTATACCACACCACGGTGTCGGTGAGATCTACGATGTCCTTCCTGTATGCCTCGTTGCCGTTGAAGGCGTAAGGCAGTGTTACAGGTTTCCAACGAGTGTCGTTATATTGGTATGTCTGTGCATCCTCAATGTCGCCGACCTTCATCAGCCATCCGGCGTTGAAATTGAGTTTTTGTCTTTCTACAGCCATGGCTGTCACGATGGTCATGGCGAATATTGCCAATGTGAGAATAGTTTTCTTCATTGTTGTCGTTATTAGTTTCGGTGCAAAATTACAGTTTATTTCCATTCCTCACCTTGTTTTTTTGTCCCAAAATCTGTATTAATTGTCCAATACTTTTCGTATTACCACCATTTCGGTATTTTGAAGGTGCTATCCCGAAGTAGGATTTATTATCTTATAACAACAGGGCCAATAAGACCGGAAGGCAACAATGGAGAGTCTTTGGTGAAGAATTTGAAGCACC
>CALZDK010000117.1 GCA_945637645.1 uncultured Prevotella sp. | reverse complement strand
AGCCCCGGAAGGGGCGACATAGAATAGCACAGGGCGTGAGCCCTGTGTTTTCGTAGCCACACCATCCCTCCCCTCCCTCTGCGCGCCGACGGCGCGCGAGGGAGGGAGGGAGGGGGAAAACCAAATCAGATAGGGCTAACGCCCTACCCTTTGTTATGTCGCCCTTGCAGGGCTAAGGAGGGACGACAGTATGCCGCCCAGATGAATTTCTGCATCGTCTAATAAAAAAGAAAGGCGACACGCCCTAACACAGGGAATGTCGCCTTTTTCAATTAATAAACCTAACTTATTTAAACAAATATTACTCAAGTACGAATCATATTAATAACCTGGATTCTGCCATGCGGCCTTGTCAGCATCCGACAGGTTCGTGCCGTCTGCATTCTGCATCTGGTCGAGGAAAGTCTGTGGAATAGGACGAAGGTAGTGTTTGTTCTTGTCGAACGCATTCACGTCTTTGTTGAAAGTAACCGCACGAGTCTCAAGGGTCTTGGTGCGAGAGAGGTGTTCCCAACGTACGAACTCTCCTACAAGCTCACGTGTGTGCTCGTTGAGAATGAAGTTGAGGGCGCGGTCGAACTTGCCGCTTACTCCAAGTTTCTTCAAAATAGCCTCGTCTTCAGCAGGAAGGTTGTCCCAAGTCCAGTTGGTCATTTCGCTTTCTGTTGATTCATAGGTTACTTCAAGTCCTGGGTTTGACAGGTAGTAAGTGTTCATGCCGAGGTTCCATCCGTCGTTTGCCTTTACACGGGCGTCGTTGCTGAGCTGTGTGCTCTTGATGGCAGCCTCGTAGCAACCGTCAACATAATAGCTGCGGTTTTCACCCTTGTGCCATGCACCACGACGACGCAGTGCGTCGATGTCCTGCTTTGCTCCAGCATAGTCTTCGAGACGTACCTTTATTTCTGCGCGGATGAGGTAAGTCTCACCAAGACGAGCGAGGATGATGTCGCGTGATCCACAGTCACCCGCGTAAGCATTGAGGTATCCACAAGTGTGCTTGCTTACGCCCGGGAACATGTTTGATCCCCATGACCCATAGGTGGAAGTAAGAGTGTTTCCAAACTGGTCACCCACGAACTTGCCGTCCTTGTAGAGTATCCAAGAGTTGAGCACTGGCTGGTTTGGCTGACCGGAGAAGGTTGACTCACCTGTACGCTTTTGGCTTCTGCCGGCTTTTGGCAAACGTCCTGCCTCGTCAACGAAGTTGGCATCAACCTGATAACGCTTTGCTCCAAAGTTGAACTTGTCATAAGCGTGTTCGTCTTTCTTGTTGATGATGAATACAGTTGATGGCTCACCGATTTTTACAGGAGCAGCACCTGTTTTCTCGTCACCTTTATAATCAACGGCAGTTCCGTAAACAGTTGCAAACGACTTCCAGAGGCGTGCGTCATTTACATTGTCGAAAGCAGAGAGTGTGTATTCCGTTGGACGGAAACGCTGGAAGTCCTTACCGCCGGAAATGACTCCACGTTCTTTACCAAGAGTGGTATTGGCAAAGTTTGAGAACTGTGGGTTGAAGAATGCTCCTGGGTTACGGTTTGTTGTACGTCCACCGAAATTCTCGTCTTGTGGAGCCACCATAAGCACTTCGTTGCTTTGCTCAAGTTCACAGTTAGGACCGGTCCAGTTTCCGTAGAGGTCTATTACGTCACTTTCCAGCTTGCGTGCCTGAATGGCATAGTTGGCAGCCTCAAGACCTTTTTTCAGGAAACCTTCCTTCAACGACGCGTTCCAGTCGGCATTGCGTTCCGAAGCGGCAAACAGACAAGCCTTTGCCAGGAAATGTGCGGCAGTGGCTTTTGTCCAGCTCTCACCCTTGCCGACAAGTTCGTTGGTCTCTCCGTCGAAGAGGTTGTAAGCCTGTTCAAAGTCGGAAATGATCTGTTCCCAGCATTGTTGCGGAGTGGTGTTCTCAAACGAGCGTATGATACCGTCTGCAGGCTTTAGCTGCAACACACAGTGGCCAAACTGTGATGTAAGAATGTAATAGCTGAAGCCACGATAGAGATAAGCCTGTGCAAGACAAGCATTGCGTATAGCTTCATCTTCCACTGTTTCGGCACTGGCAATGATCTGGTTGCAAGATGCGATGCCATAGTATGAAGTGTCCCAGATGGTACTGTTTGTACCGGTGTTGCCGTTGACGGTTACCCACTGCGGAGCCATACGGATGTCGTAGGTCTGCCACATTTCGTTTGCCATGTCGGTTCCGATGGCGAATTCGTCGGTACCGCCCATCATGGCATTGTAACCTTGGCTCTCATAGCCACCAATCCAACGAATGGAGCCATAGAGGGATTTTGTAAGAGCCTGAAGTCCCTCTGCTGTCTGGAAATAATCTGTTGAATAGCCAGTGGTGTAGTTCTCCTCAAGGAAGTCGCTGGAACAAGATGCCAATCCCTGCACCATGGTTGCCAGAATACCAGCTTTTATATAGTTATTGATTTTCATTGTATGTTCTGTTTAATTGTTTAATGAAGGAATTAGAAACCAATCTCAAGACCTACTACCCAGCTGCGGTTGTAGTACTGCTGGTTAGTGTCGAGGTCAAGACCGTCTATTGACTGTTTTAGGTCGAATGGGTTGATGACCTGGGCGTAAACCTTAAGGTTCTGCGCGAAGCTCTTGACAAGGTTCTTTGGGAACTGGTAGCCGATGGCAATGTTACGCATGCGGATGAAATTTGCCTTCTTGTAAGTCAGGGCACCAGAGTAAGAGTCGGCGTCACCGGTCTGGACTGTTGTCAGGATAGGTTTCTGATATGATGCGCCAGTATTGTCCGGTGTCCAGTAGTCAACACACTCGCCAAGATTGCCATATCCGAAGAGGCTCTGAACCGGACGCTGTGCCCAATAGCCGAAACGTCCATAGAGCTGGCAGCTAAGCTCGATGCCCTTGTAGGTAAATGAGTTTGTCCATCCTGCGGTCACGTTAGGTCTCCTGTTGCCGATTATCACTCGGTCGGCATCTGTCATCTTGTAGTCGCCATCAACATCGTGCGGGCGAACCTTACCTGGCGAGAAGTTCTCGCCGTTGGCGTTCCATTTCTCCATCTCGGCACGATCCTCAGGAGTGTCTTGCCACAGGCCGTCAGCTGTATAGCCATAGTAAACACTAAGTTGCTCACCAATGAACCATTTATTATTTACGTCGTCTTCCTTACCGTTTGCCAGTTCATCAATCTTGTCTTTCTGCCAGCTCAGGTTCAAAGAAGAGTTCCATACGAAGTCCTTTGTCTCGACTGGTATAGCGTTGAGTGTCAACTCGATACCCTTATTTGATGTCTTTCCGATGTTTGCCATGGTAGAACTGTAGCCGAGAACAGAAGGAATAGACATGTTGAGAAGCAGGTCTTTGGTCTTTGAGAAGTAGAACTCAAGGCTACCGCTGATTCGGTTTCTCAGGAAGCCGAAGTCGATACCGAAGTTCCACTGTGTTGTCTTTTCCCATCCCACTTCTGTGTTAGCCATAACGAGAGTGTTCTTTACGTAAGCAGGATCATTCATGAGGTATGCCTTGTCCTGGCCTGTTGCCGTAGGCACGAAGATTGACTGGATAAGACCGAGTGTAGAGTATGGGTCGATGGCAGAGTTACCTGTTGTACCGACACCGGCGCGGATCTTCAAGTTTGAAAGCCAGTTGACATCGCGGAGGAAGCTCTCCTGCTGGATTCTCCAACCGAGTGACACAGAGGGGAAGAAAGCCCACTTGCGACCCTTGGAGAGCTGAGAGGCACCATCCCAACGTGCCGATGCAGTGAGAAGATAACGTTCGTCGAAACCATAGTTAATACGAATCATGTATGACTCAAGCTGGCGGTCGTTGATGCCAGTGCTCATTTTTGCTCCATTGGTTGAGTCGGTGATGTCGAGTGATCCCATTGCGTTCCACTTGTACATGTCCTGCTCAAGACCTGAAAGTTCCATGCTTGCTGTCTCGTAGTTCCATTTCGATGCTGACTGGAGCAATGTGACACCCACGTTGTGCTTCTTTGCAAACGTGTTGTTGTAAGTAATCATGTTGTCGAGAGTCCATGAGAAGTCGCGGCGTTGCTGCCAACGGGCCTGGTTCTTGCCGCCGCTCATCCACTTGTAAGCCGACTCGGTGTCGATGTAGTCACCCTGACGATAGTGACGATAGTCAGGACCGAAGGTGATTTTGTAATCCAAGCCCTTGAGAGGAGCAAACAACTTTCCAAGATGCAAGGTTGCGGCAAATGAACCGAGCATACGGTATGTCTCACGGTTTGAAATGTTGTGTTCCCACTCGTTTATAGGGTTATAGCACTGGTTGTCGCCGCCAGGATATTTTATACGATTACCGTCGGCGTCGTAAGGCTGTGCCCAACTGTAAGATTTCTTATAGAGGTTATAGATACCGCTGGCAGAGTTTGTTGAAGAAGGTGCGTATGAGTTTGACATACCGTAATCCTGCTCCTCGCGCGACGCGTTTATCGACATGTTGATGGTCATCCAATCAACAGGATTGATGTTGACGCCCATACGTGCAGTATAACGCTGATACTCCTGTCCCTTCTGTGTACCGCGGTTGCTGAGATAGCCAAACGAACCAAAGGCGTTCAATTTGTCGCTACCGCCTGATGCGCTAAGGGTGTGCTCATGAATGAAGCCGGTACGCACGGCCTGTCCCAGCCAGTCGTATTCCTGGATTCTTGAGGGATCCCAAGTGCCGCCGTCCCATGCGCTAAGAATGTTGGCCACTGCTGTTGGGTCGTCGAGTATGCCGAAGATGGCTTCGTCGTTTGCACGCGAATTGCCCGTACGAGGGTCAGCATATTTTGTCGGGTCTGAGTTGTAGGCTGCCCAACGGCGATAATTTACATAATCGGCAGCACTTACGTTCTCGTTTCTGTCAACAATGTCCTGGAAAGTCACCGAACCTGAGTAGTTGAGCGAGAACTGTCCTGCCTTACCTGACTTTGTTGTAACGATTACGACACCGTTGGCACCACGCGAACCGTAGATGGCGGTTGCGGAAGCGTCCTTAAGGATGTCGATGGACTCAATGTCGCGTGGGTTAAGGGTCTCGATACCAGAACCAGACATCAATGGCACACCATCGACAACATAGAGAGGAGTGTTGGATGCTGAAAGTGAACGCTCGCCACGAATGCGGATGTCACCGACAGTACCAGGACGCTCACTTGTCGTGATGTCAACACCGGCAGCCTTACCTTGCAGGGCCTCGAAAGCATTATTGACAGGACGGCTTTCCAATTCCTTTGAGCCTACGTGGCTCAATGCACCAGTCACGTCACTCTTGCGCTGCACGCCGTAACCAACGACTACTACTTCTTCCAGGGCTTTGCTGTCTTCCTGGAGAACGACTTTGAGAGCTTGACCAGTCACCTTTACGCGCTGCGTGACAAATCCTATGTAGGAAATCTCGAGTGTAGCGCCACGCTGAACATTGGCAATTTTGAAGTTTCCGTCGAAGTCGGTAACACTACCGTTGCTTGTTCCAACGATTTTAACACTTGCACCGATGATGGGCTCGCCGTTGGCATCAACGACAACGCCGTTCACGGCACCTGCCTGTTGCATCGCGCTTGTAGATGCAGCTGCTGTCATCGTTCCACAAAGTGGATTGAATGTCAGTGCTGTGCATGCCAATGCAAATGGCAATACAGTCTGTTTGATCAGTTTTGTTTGTTTCATCTTTTATTTAATTTATTAGGTATAGCAAAGGAGTTAGCAATTATAAAAATTACTTTTCGGCTGCAAAATTATACTAATTTTAATACTCCAAACTACATTTTTTGATAGTTTGACTTTATTTTTTGTTCAACAATTCCCCATAATGATTAAATATAAAATTGGAAAGTGTATCATTATTAGTGGTTGTGCTATTTGAATAAGGTATAAAACGACATGAGCCGTGTCTCACGACACAGCTCATGCTTTTTTGGATAAACATTTATCCTCTTTGAAGTATTAATAAAAACCTAATTGCTTATTTCCCGCTTAGACCATTTGCAAAGCCTGCATAGGTGTGCTTGCGGTAGTAGTTGCTGTCCCAAAGACCTACAGGCTCGCCACCACGCCAACCGCTGTTGGCAGGTGCGTCGGTGGCACACCACTGGCAGATGCCCCACTGCTGGTCGGCAGG
>CALZDK010000116.1 GCA_945637645.1 uncultured Prevotella sp. | reverse complement strand
TGCTCTGCTCGTGGCAGGTAGTCGAGGGCTGTTATTTGTTGCTCGCTGCCAAGGTCGATGACAAGCAGATGCGGGAAGTCGCTGCCGCGCTGTGTTTGCCAATAGGTTGACTCCTGGAGGTCAAACACCTTGTCGCCGGTGTGGTTGCCCATTTCGTTCTCGCTGTCGGCGTATTTCACTGTCCATGGCTCACGGCTCAGACGATTGCCGTCGGTGCCCTTTACATAGATTTCTGCTATGGCTGCCTGGTCGGCGGCGTGGGTGGATCGACATTCTATTGCCACATAACGTCCCTTTGCCACAGCACCGAACTTCACTGTCTGCCAACCGTTTCCTGCCGCAAACGTGCCTTGGGCTACGGGAGTGGCGGAGTTGAGGTCGGGACGGTCGCCCGGATTGTTGTGTTTGTTGCTCTTCTCAAGGTTCAGCTTGTCCAGTTCAGGTTTCGTCTGTCCGAACATTGTTGGCTTGCCCTTTGGTCCAACCACGTCGAGCACCACCACCTCGTTCTTTCCCTTCTTCAGCCAGCATCCCGGCACATAGAGTGTCTGCTGAGGGCCAATGCTCCAGAAACGTCCTATGGCATGACCGTTTACATAAACCTGTCCCTTGCCGAAAGCCTCCGTATTAAGGAAGGTGTCGCCCACTTTCTTCAGGTTGAATGTGCCACGATAGTAGCCCGACTGGGAGGTGAGAGAGGAGAGATTTGAGTTGACGGATTTGTTCTGGAGGGCTTCCTGTGCCGTTGCGTAGTCGTCGGGCAAGGTGGCTATGGTCCAGTTTTTCAGGTCGATGGTTTGTTCGTGTCCGTCAACCTCCGATGTCAGTGTGACGCTCTGCGTGATGCCCTTAAAGTCCTTTATGGCACGTCCGAAGTTTATTCTTCCCATCGCCTCTATCACAATGGTCAGCTTTGCGCCCTTAGCCGAAGCAGGCAACAGAAGGCTTTTCTCGTTCTTCACGCGGTCTATCTTGCCCACATATTTGCCATCGACATACACCTGTGCGAAGTCGTGTGCATCGTTGATGTTCAGCACGGTGTTTGCTGCTATGGCAGGCAGTGTTGTCTGATACACCATTGAACCCCAACCCATGTCGAGTTCCTCCATTGTCTTTACATTACGGCTTTCTTCCGTCTTGCTTATGCCAGCATAGAGCGGTGCATAGTCGGTGAGTTCAAACTGCGGTATGGCAACAATGCCCATAGGGGCTTTCGGAACGGAAGGCAGCTTCTTGCCGTCGTTATATTTTGCCATTGTTTGGCGCAGAATCCAATATTTCTCTGTAGGCAATCCCCACTCGTTGATAGGCGCGTCGTAGTCGTAGCTTGTCACGTCGGGTGCGAAACCGGGACTGTTGGCTCCAGCCCAATGGCCGAACGATGTTCCGCCGTGGGTCATATAGAGTGAGAAACTGATGCCTTTTGAGAGCATCTCGTCGATGCCTGCCACCATGTCGTCGGCAGGACGTGTCTCGTGGCGTGCTCCCCACTTGTCGAACCATCCGCTCCAGAACTCTGAACACATCAGAGGCGCCTCAGGACGCAGTTGTTTCAGGCGGCGGAACTGCTCGTCTATGTTGGCTCCAGTGCCGAAGTTCATTGTCCATGTGAGGTCGTCGAGTCCATTGTTGGTGAAGTTGCTCGACCAGTCGCACTGGAACAGAGCCACCTTGTCGAAGCCAGACTGCTTGACGATGTCACGGATTTCGGAAACGTAGGGTTTGTCGATACCGTAAGAACCGTATTCGTTTTCCACCTGCACCATTATTATCGGGCCTCCATTCTCCACTGTGAGTGAAGAGAGCTGTTTTCCCACCTCTTTCTCAAACAGGCGCACGCGCTCCATGAAGTACGGGTCGCGCTCACGCAGCTTGATGTCTTTCTTCTTCAGCAGCCACCAAGGCAGTCCTCCCATCTCCCATTCTGCACACACATAAGGACCGGGACGCACGATGACGAACATACCGTTTTTCTGTGCCAGTCGGCAGAATTCCGCCACGTCGTTCTGTCCTGTGAAATCGTATTCTCCCTCGCGCTGCTCGTGGATGTTCCAGAACACGTAGAGACAGAGAGTGTTCATGCCAAGAGCCTTGCACATCTTTATGCGATGCTCCCAGTATGGGCGAGGAATACGTGGATAGTGTACCTCGGCTGCCTTAACCACAAAAGGTTTGCCGTCGAGCATGAAACTGCCCTTGCCCACCTCAAACGTGTGTTGCGCCTCGGCTGCTTGTGCCGTGGTGGTTGCTGTTGCCATGAGTGCGGCAAGGCAGAGTGTCTTTAGGATTTTGTTCATAATAAGTTGTATTTTTAAGAGTATTGTTTATTGTCACTGTGCAAAAGTACAAAAAATTTAGTAAACGCCGTTACATTTCCTCAACAAATGTTGTTATGGATCGTGGCGCGAGCCTTGTTTTGCCTTCAGCCGTGCCTATTTTGCTGAGACTTTCCGACGAGATGTCCGACGTGCGGTACATCGTCCATCGGCGTGCCTTGCCGTCGCTTGTGGAAAGGCTGAAGTCACGTTGCCGTTCGCCGTAGTTTATCACCACGGCAACCCATCTGCCGTCGGCATTGCGGAAGGCCGAGCACATCACTCCGTAAGGGTCTTCCGCCTCGGAGGTGACAACATCGTGGCGCACTGCCTCAGGACGCACGAAACGGCTGTAGTTGCCAAGCGACCACAGCAGTTTGGAGTCGATCACATAGCCCGTGGTGTGCTTCTCGTCGCTATAGGCGCGGAGCAGTCCGTCGCGGTAGTTTCCTCCCACGGCTCTCCACCACGACCAGCTTTCGGCATTGGCATACACGAGGTCGTGGTGTATGACGCGTGCCACATAGAGAGCTGTCTTCATCGAGAAGTCGTACTCGTGTCCACCGCCTATCTCCTCGTCGTTGCCCATGATGCAAATTTCCGTCTGCCAGAATCCCACTCCCATGCGCTGCATCTCTTCGCGCAGTTTAAGGCGTATCTCCTTCATATAAGGAACGGGAGTGTTTGTCCAATAGCTGTGCGCAAGCATCAGGCGTGGCACGTTAGGTGTGGCACCGATATAAGTGTCGGTGCTGTCTTTGGTGAAGAACGAGTATAGGCTGTAGCCGCGGTCCCATGCTGTCTCATGGGTGCCGAGCAGGCAGCGGAGGTCGCTCGACTCGTCAGCCATCACCTGTGTGGTGAGTTTCTGTCTCTTCATCTCCTTGCCCGTGGCGCGTATTATGCGTGCTATCTCCCTGTTGGTGGCAGGAGTGCCTTCCTGCTTGGGACCTGTCCAGTTCCAGTGTCCGTCGGGTTCGTTCACCGGGCAGAGATAGTCGATGTGTACGCCGTCGTGCTCTTCAATGCCCCGAACGGCGTCTGCCATGAAGCGTGCAAACTTCTCGTAGCTGTCGTCACGCAGGTTGTATGTTCCTCCACGTCCGGTGTTTGTGGCAAGTCCGTTTTGTGTGAAATATACTGGTGGCGAGTTGAGGAAAGCCAATATGCGTGGCACTCCCCTTTCCTTTGCCATTTTCAGGAATTTGCGCTGTGCTGCCTGTTTTGTCCAGTCGAATGTCCCGTCGGGACGCATCAGACACTCCGTTCTTGTTGAGAAGTTTATCTGCGCCTCGTCGCCCTGTTCGGCACTTCCCGCGCCGAGGTTGAACCTCCAAACCGAAAGTCCTATGCCGCGTGGGTTGCCGTCCTTGTCGTTGTCGGTAGAGAAGAGCCAGTCGGCAACCTTCTCCTGTTCCTTTTCGTCCCAGTTGCCTATGAACTGCATGCTCCATGCGTCTGACGCTCCGAAGTGCAGCACCTTTTGCTGTGGTTTGTCAGTCTGTATTGTTGCTTTCAATTCACCTTCTGCAAGGGCGGCATTGCAACCCATAGCCAGTGTGAGGCATATCGTCAGATGTGTTTTCATAAAATCAATTATTGATTATTTCTTTCTTTCCGTTCTTGATAACTATTCCCTTTCCATTGCCCTTCACTTCCATTCCTTTCAGGTTGTAGGTGCGCGAGGGTTGTTGCTCATTGTCGGCAATGGCGTCGCCCTCAATGTCGGAAGTTCCGTCGGCATTGATCACCACTGTTGTCACCGAACGGCTTGGAATGGCTATGGAGCTAACGGCGTTGTCGCTGCTGTCGAGGCTCAGGTCGTTGTCCTTGTCGGTGACATATTTCTTGAAGTCCTTTGCCTCGAAGCCTGTTATCGAGAGGTTGGCAGTGCGGCGGGCACGGCTCATGTTCACCATCACCACAACCATCTGCTTGCCGTCGGGCGAGAGATAGGCGGTTGACATAAGTCCTGTAAGGTCGTCGGCACCATCCACAGCCACACGCTGATAGCCCGGACGCACGAAGCGGCTGTAGTTGCCCAATGCCCAGAGATTCTTGTCGGCTGTTGTCTTTCCGCCGTTTTTAAGGTCGGCGTAGCTCTCGTCGCCAGTGTCGTCGAGAGAGTTTAGGCGAATGAGATAGAAGCGGTTTTTCTGGCTCCATCGTTCCTGTGCCATTGCTGTCCAGTACGACCAAGCCGTCATGTTGCCTATTGCGATGTCGGCATATATCACCTTTGCCATGAATAGAGCCATGTCCATCTTTGTGGCTGCATCGTAGCTTGAGGGGAAGCCGGTGGATGTTTTTGGCGCATCGCCAAGCATCGACCATTCTGTCTGCATCACGTCGATGCCTGCCTCCTGTGCCGCCTCGGCTGTCTTTTGGCGCACGGTCTTCAGGTCGCTGTCGGTGGAGTAGGTCCAGTAGCTGTGTCCTGCCACCACCTTATCTATATATGTAAGGTTGCCGATATAGTTTGCGCTCGACGTGTTGAAGAAACTGAATATCTGGTTTGTTGCCCTGCCAGTTTCGCCATAGAGACATTTGAGCGACGAGGCCTCTGGAATGAGCACACGTGTGGTTCCCATGTCGTGCGCAGCCATGCTCTTGTCCAGTTCCTTTGCAAGTTTCGCTATGTTCTGGTTTTCCCATGGCGATCCTTCCTGTCCGTCTTTCCAGTCAAACTGCGGCTCGTTCACGGGGTCGATGTATGTCACGTTGTAGCCTTCGTCCTTGAAGTGTGAGGCAGTAGAGACGAGGAAGTCGGCAAAGTCGTCGTAGCAGTCGTCCTTCAGGTTGCAGCTTATGGAGCTTCCGTTGGCGTTAGCCTTTCCGTTCTTTGTGTAGTATATTGGTGCCGAGTTGGAAAACAAGACGTAGTTCTCCACTCCGTAGCGTTTTGCCTCGTCCATGAAATACTGCTGTCCTGCCTGTCGTGTCCAGTCGTAGCTGCCGTCGGCGTTTTGGAAACATTCCGCGCGTCGTGTCTCGTCTTCGATGTTGCTTGCCTCTCCTTGTGTTGCGCTGCCAGCTCCGATGTTCACCCTCCAGCACGAGAGTCCTATGCCTTCGGGATTGCCCTCAGAGTCCATCTCACGGCTGAAAAGCCATCGTGCGGCGTTAGCCTTCGCCTCCTGACTGAAATATTTTCCCACGAAGTCGGCTGTCCAGCAGTCGCTCGCGCCGAAGTCTTTCATTGTCTGCAGTTTTGTTGTGGCATCGATGCTCACCACCTGTGCGGGCATCTCGCCGCCCTTTGAGAGCGCGATGTCGTCGAAGCAGTATGTCGCCTCGCCCCATCCTTTTCGTGGGTCGCTCCAGTTGCAGCTCAAGACGATATAGATTTTCTCCACGCGTCGGTCGTAGTATTTCTCGGCGAGGTCGATGGTTATTGTCTCCCATTTCCCGTCCTCCTTGAGCATGCCACGGTAAACCTCGTTGTCGTCCTCGTAGCCATTCACCGCTATGCGCATTTCCTTTGGCTGAATGCTTCTGTAGGCCTTCAGCGTGAGTATGCGGTTGGAGTCATCCACCACGAAAGGCGTGGTGAATTCCAGTATGAGGAAGTTCTTGTACCAGTCGGCATCGGCTACGTTTATTGCGCCAAGACATTTGTCCGAAGGGTTGACGTTGTCCTTCTTCGGATTGTCCATCACGGCAGGTTTCTTGCTGAACAAACCTCCCGTGTAGTCCTTGTTTATCTTCAGGCTTGTGCCTGTGGTTCCGTCCTCAAAGTCGGCGAGGAGTGTCTGTGCGCCTGCACCCACCGCCGTAATCAGTATGGTTAGGATTGTTATTATTCGTTTATTCATATTTTTT
>CALZDK010000115.1 GCA_945637645.1 uncultured Prevotella sp. | reverse complement strand
AGCGACCGCTGGCTCATACTTATAATGTATATGACAGGCCTTTCTATCGGAGTTCACCTGCTCAACCTGCTCTGTGTGCCTGCAATTGTTCTTGTCTATTACTATCGAAAGTTCCCGAAACCAGATGGGAAAGGCGATCTCAAGGGTTCGCTCGTTGCGCTCGGCATTTCTGTGGTAATCCTTGCGGCAGTGCTCTATGGAGTGGTTCCTGGCATCGTGAGGGTAGGCGGTTGGTTTGAGCTGTTCTTCGTAAACACTCTCGGCTGTCCGTTCAATACGGGCGAGATAATCTACATCTTTGCCCTCATCGCCTGCATCATCTGGGCAATATGGGAAACCTACAACGACATCAACGAGAAGCGACAGAACATTGCATATCTCACTTCCATCGGCATGCTTGGCATTCCATTCTACGGCTACGGCTGGAGTTCGGTGGTGATAGGAGTCATTGTACTTGCCATTCTTTGGTTTGTTCTCAAATACAAGAACAAGAAAGGCATCGCCCTCGTTTCGGCACGCATCAAGAACACCTCGCTGCTCTGCATGCTGATGCTTATGATTGGCTATTCGAGCTATGCCCTCATCGTTATACGTTCTTCCGCTAACCCGCCAATGGACCAGAACTCTCCAGAGGACATCTTTACACTGGGCGAGTATCTTAGCCGTGAGCAATATGGCTCGCGTCCGCTTCTCTACGGACAAGCCTACACCTCGCAGGTTGCACTGGAGAAGGAAGGCGACATGTGCCGCCCGTCGGCAAAGAAGGGCGCACCTGTATATCAGCGTAAGGAAAAGGCTTCGAAAGACGAGAAAGACTCATACTTCGTTGTCCGCACAAAGGACGACTACCAGTATGCTCAGAACATGCTCTTCCCACGTATGTATAGCTCGGCACATTCTGGGGCATACGAGAGCTGGATGGGAGGAGTTGATGGCTACGATGTGCCTTACGACCGCTGCGGAGAGATGATAAGCGTGAAGATGCCTACACAGTTGGAAAACATCCGATTCTTCCTCTCCTACCAGTGCAACTTCATGTACTGGCGCTATTTCATGTGGAACTTCGCAGGACGCCAGAACGACTTGCAGGGTAATGGCGAACTGGAGCATGGCAACTGGATTTCCGGTTTCGACTGGTTGGACAACCTCCGACTTGGAGACCAGAGCCAGCTGCCCGACGAACTGAAGGAAAACAAAGGACACAACGTGTTCTACTGCCTCCCTCTCATTCTCGGTCTCATAGGCCTATTCTGGCAGTCGCTGAAGAAAGGACAAAATGGCATCCGACAGTTCTGGGTGGTCTTCTTCCTCTTCTTCATGACTGGTCTTGCCATCGTCATCTATCTCAACCAGACACCAATGCAGCCCCGTGAGCGCGACTACGCCTATGCCGGCTCGTTCTACGCCTTCGCCATTTGGTGCGGTATGGGTGTTGCTGCAATCATAGAGATGATAACCGAAAAACTGAAGCGACAGCAGCTTGCCATTGCGGCAATAGTGTCGGTTGCCTGTCTGCTCGTGCCTGTGCAGATGGCATCGCAGACATGGGACGACCACGACCGCAGCGGACGCTACACCTGCCGCGACTTCGGACAGAACTATCTCAGCTGCCTGCAGGAAACAGGCAATCCTATCATATTCACCAACGGCGACAACGACACCTTCCCGCTCTGGTACAACCAAGACGTTGAGGGCTTCCGGACCGATGCCCGTGTCTGCAACCTGAGTTATCTGCAGACCGACTGGTATATCGATCAGATGTGTCGCCCTGCCTACGACTCTCCTAAGGTGCCAATCACCTGGAGCCGACTGCAATACTGCGCAGGAACAAACGAGTATGTTATCATCGACTCATCAATAAAGCAGTATATTAAGCAGTGGTACGCCGAGGATCCAGAGGAGGCAAGAAAGGTGTTTGGCGACAATCCTTTCGAACTGAAGAACGTGCTCAAGGACTGGGTTCGCAACGAGGTTAGTCCTGAGAAGCGTGAGGTTATGAAGATTCTCGCCGGCGGCAGAGGCGACGTTCACGTCATTCCTACCGACACCGTTTATGTAACCATCGACAAGGAGGCAGTGAAGAAGAGCGGCATGATGATGGCTGCCGACTCAATCCCCGACCGTATGGTAATCTCGCTAAAAGGAAAGAACGCACTATACAAGGGCGACCTGATGATGCTTGAGATGATAGCACAATGCAACTGGACTCGTCCTATATATGTGGCAATGACTGTTGGCGAGGAGAACTATATGAACCTCGGCGACAACTTCGTGCAGGAAGGTCTCGTAAACCGAATCACACCATTCACCACCAACGCACCTGGTGCAAAGAACTTCGACACGAAGCGCACCTACGACAACCTGATGAAGAAATTCAAGTTCGGTGGCCTTGAGAAACCGGGCATCTATCTTGACGAGACAGTGATGCGCATGTGCTACACTCACCGCCGCATATTCGTGCAGCTCGCAATGAACCTCATAGCAGAGGGTGAGAACAAAAAGGCTGCCGAAGTGCTCGCTTATCTCGACAAGCATATTCCTTCATATAATGTGCCTGTGAGCTACATGTCGGGATCCTTCGACGAGGCGAGGGCTTACGCCTCCATAGGCAACAAGCAGAAGGCAATGGAACTATACAAGCTGCTCTCTGCAAAGTCGGAACAGTATGTCGGTTGGTATTGCAGCCTCGACGGAATGCGCTTCCAAAGCTCAATGCGCGACTGTCTGACCCACATCTATATACTGCAGCAGATAAGCCTTGAGACCGACTCTATCGACAAGAAGTGGAGCGACGCACAACAGAAGAGACTCAACGCCCTGGTAAAATATTACCAAAGCAAGGGCGGCAGTTTTGGCTCCTCACCAGCGCCCGACGAGGACGGGGAATACGAAGACGAATATACAGAATAAGAGAACCAAAAAGAGTAAAGCATGATTATCGAGCAACCTGCGTTGTGGCTGCGATGGCTCTATCCGAGAGCCACATGGAGAATGGACAAGCACGAGAAAGCGGTCTATCTGACGTTCGACGACGGACCAATTCCCGAAGCCACGCCTTTCATCCTCGAAACATTGGCTGAACATGGCATAAAAGCCACGTTCTTCATGGTGGGCGACAACGTGAGGAAGCATCCCGAACTATATGAAAAGGTTGTGGCTGCCGGACATCGCATCGGCAACCACACCTTCAACCATATAGGAGGATTCCGACACTCCATACACACCTACAGTGCCAACGCAAGCAAGGCAGACGAACTGCTCCACACCGACCTCTTCCGCCCGCCACACGGCTGGATGCGACTCGACCAGTATTTTTGGCTGGGAAGGAAATACAGGATTGTGATGTGGGACCTCGTGACTCGAGACTACTCAAAATGGATGACCGCCGAAGGAGTTCTCAACAATGTCAAGCGATATGCGCGAAACGGCTCCATTATAACATTCCACGACTCGCTGAAGAGCATCGATAAACTACACTATGCACTCCCCGAAGCCATTAAATGGCTAAAAGAACAAGGCTATGCCTTCAAGGTTTTTGACTAAATTACTCAAAAAACAGTTTCAATGACAATTTGGAATATAATAAAGGATAACATATAATAAAAGGAAAAAAAATGAAGACAATCACAGCAAACGTGTTCCAGCCAAAGCTGCTGCAGACACTTAAGAACTACAATCGCCAGACTTTCATGTCCGACCTCATGGCGGGAATTATCGTCGGCATCGTAGCGCTGCCATTGGCAATAGCCTTCGGCATCGCCTCTGGCGTATCGCCTGAGAAAGGTATCATCACTGCCATCGTGGCAGGTCTCGTCATCTCCGTCTTCGGGGGAAGCAAGGTGCAGATTGGCGGACCTACGGGAGCCTTCATCATAATCATCTACGGCATCATACAACAGTATGGAATCGAGGGACTAACCATAGCCACACTCATGGCGGGAGCCTTCCTTGTGCTCTTCGGAGTGCTGCGCCTTGGCACCATTATAAAATATATCCCCTATCCCATTGTGGTAGGTTTTACAAGCGGTATTGCCGTGACCATTTTCACCACACAGATAAAAGACCTCTTCGGACTCTCGCTCACCGAGGTTCCTTCTGACTTCATAGAGAAATGGTGGGTCTATATCACCAATTTCAACACCGTTGACCCATGGTGCGCCCTTGTCGGCATCTTCAGTGTAGTGGTCATTGCACTCACACCACGCTTCAGCAAGAAGATTCCCGGATCGCTCGTGGCAATAGTTCTCTTCACCGTTGTGGCTCTCCTATTGAAGAACTTTGCAGGAGTGACAACCATTGAAACCATCGGCGACCGCTTCGCCATAAGCAACGAACTGCCAGCTGCACAAGTGCCGGAAATGAACTGGGAGACAATTAAGAGCCTCGTTTCTCCTGCCATTACCATTGCCATACTCGGAGCCATAGAGTCGCTGCTCTCAGCCACAGTTGCCGACGGTGTGGTAGGCGACCACCACGACTCCAACACGGAACTTATAGCACAGGGAATAGCCAACATAGCTTCACCGCTCTTCGGAGGCATTCCTGCCACTGGAGCCATCGCCCGCACCATGACCAACATAAACAATGGAGGTCGTACACCGATAGCAGGAGTGATACATGCCGCTGTGCTGTTGCTCATCTTCCTGTTCCTCATGCCGCTGGCACAATACATTCCGATGGCGTGTCTCGCAGGTGTTCTCGTAGTGGTAAGCTATGGAATGAGTGGTTGGCGCTCGTTCCTTGCCCTTACTAAGAATCCCAAGAGCGACGTAACGGTGCTGCTCATCACATTCTTCCTCACCATAATCTTCGACCTCACCATAGCTATTGAGGTAGGACTCATCATCGCCTGTCTGCTCTTCATGCGACGCATGTCTGAAACCACCGATGTGAAGGTAATTCTCGACGAGATTGACCCCAACAAGGAGAGCGAGCTGAGCCAAGGCAACCTCGAACATCTCACCATTCCCGAAGGTGTTGAGGTGTATGAGATTAACGGTCCTTACTTCTTCGGTGCTGGAAACCGCTTTGAGGAAATCATGGCTGCTTTCGGCGATCGACCCAAGGTGCGCATCATACGTATGCGAAAAGTGCCATTCGTCGATTCCACCGGTATCCACAACCTCACCAACCTTTGCGTCATGAGCAAGAACGAAGGTATTGAGGTTGTCCTCTCAGGTGTCACGGAGAAGGTACACAAGACTCTTGAGCATGCAGGATTCTACAAATATGTTCCTGAGGAAGACATTTGCAGCCATATCAACATTGCACTTGAAAGGGCAAAAGAAATAATAAAAAAATGATAGAACTTAAAGACCTTACTATAGGATATACCGGCAAAAAGCAGCAGACCACAATAATAGCGTCTGACATCAATGCCACAATAGAAAGCGGTCAGCTGACTTGCCTTCTCGGTCACAACGGTGTGGGGAAATCCACACTGTTGAAGACCCTGACCGCTTTCCTTCCTAAACTGTCAGGTCAAATCGTAATCGACGGAAAAGACATAGAGAGCTACACAGAGAAACAACTTGCACGAAAGATAGGCGTTGTGTTGACGGAACGCACCAGCGTGCAAGACATGACTGTGGCAGACCTCGTGGCACTTGGGCGCAGTCCCTACACTGGGTTTTGGGGAAGACTGGACGATGAGGACAAGGAAATGGTTGTCAGAGCAATGCGGTTGGCAGGCATCGAGAACTTGTCTCACCGTTATGTAGATACACTTAGCGACGGCGAGCGACAAAGGGCTATGATTGCGAAGGCTCTGGCACAAGACACACCTCTCATCTGTCTTGATGAGCCCACTTCCTTCCTCGATTTCCAAAGTAAGGTGGAGATGCTCCGTCTGCTCCGTCGCCTAAGCAACGATAATGGCAAGACCATCTTCCTCTCAACTCACGACGTGGAACTTGCCCTGCAAATGGCTGATAGCCTATGGCTCATGGAACAAGACCACAAGTTGAATATCGGCACACCACGCCAACTTGCCGATAACGGCAGTCTCAGCCGCTTCTTCGACAACGACTTCATCTCCTTCGACCCCGCCACCCTACGTCTCGTTATTGTTAGTTAGGGAGTGTTGTTGAATATCAAGACTATGTCTCCCTTTCAAGGCTAATTCAGGGGGGCTCTCGGGGGGGGGGGGGGGGGGGGGGGGGGGGGGGGGGGGGGGGGGGGGGGGGGGGGG
>CALZDK010000114.1 GCA_945637645.1 uncultured Prevotella sp. | reverse complement strand
GACCTCCAGATTATGAGTCTGTTGCTCTAACCAACTGAGCTAAAAGCCCGATGAACAGCTTTTGCCTTTAGGGGCATCAGCTTTTCGGGTGCAAAGGTACGACGTTTTTGTCAGAAATCCAAATATTTTTTGCAAAAAAGACTAAAAAAATAGAATATTGTAGCTTGTCACCTTATTTATTAGTAATTTTGCAGCCAAATTATATTATAAACGGATGAAAATGGAAAGAAAAGCAAGAGGACTTAGCGACAAAGAAGTGGCTGAAAGCCGACAAAGACACGGCGAGAACGTGCTTACTCCGCCCGAGAGGACTTCTCTCTGGAGGCTGTATATTGACAAGTACAACGACCCGATAATAAAGATTCTTCTTGTCGCTGCCACCATCTCCTTGGGGCTTGCGGTGATAGAAAACGACTTCGTGGAGGCGATAGGCATCTTCCTCGCCATATTCTTCGCCACAACCGTAGGGTTCTATTTTGAACGCGACGCTGCCAAACGTTTCGACGAGCTCACTGCTCTCGGCGAGGAACAGCCAGTGAAGGTGGTGAGAAACGGTCATGTTGTGGAGGTGCCACGACGTGAGATTGTGGTAGATGACATCGTCGTGCTCGGTGTGGGCGACGAGGTGCCTGCCGACGGAATACTGTTTGAGGCCGTTGACTTGCAGATTGACGAATCGACACTTACAGGAGAGCCGATAATCTCGAAGTTTGTGGAGGTGAAACACGACGGGGCTACATATCCCTCAAACCTTGCGCTCCGATCTACAATGGTAATGAACGGTTCGGGAAAAATGAGGGTGACATCTGTGGGCGACGCCACGGAGATAGGAAAAGTGGCAACAAAGGCCACCGAACTTACAGCAGTGAAGACACCCCTCAACCTCCAGCTCGACCGACTTGCCAAACTCATAAGCAAAGTGGGGTCGGCAGTGTCGGTGCTTGCCTTCGTAGGATTCCTCGGACACGACATCCTGACCAACCCGCTATGGTCAACATCAGAATATCTGAAGATGGCAGAGGTGGTGCTGAAATATTTCATGATGGCTGTCACGCTTATCGTCATGGCTGTTCCTGAGGGACTGCCTATGGCTGTCACACTTGCCCTTGCCTTGAACATGAGAAGGATGTTGAAGTCGAACAACCTTGTGAGGAAACTGCACGCCTGCGAGACCATGGGGGCAGTGACCGTGATATGTACCGACAAGACTGGCACACTGACTGAAAACAAGATGCAGGTGGGCGAAATGATGGTAAGGCACGACAACGGACTGCTGGACATTGCAATGGCAATGAACTCCACTGCCGAACTCGACGAAGGCAAGACCATAGGAAACCCCACTGAAGCCGCCCTGCTGCTATGGCTAAGGGAAAAGGGGACAGACTATGCAAAATTGAGACAGGGAGACAGGATAGTGTGGCAGTTGCCCTTCTCCACCGAACACAAATATATGGCTACGATAGCCGACATGGAGGGGAAAAGGCTCTTGTTTGTGAAAGGTGCGCCAGAGATAGTCATGGCCCACTGCAACCTGACTGCGGAGGAGCAGAAGGACATACAGCGACAACTCTTTGACTATCAGAACAAGGCTATGAGAACCCTCGCCTTCGCATATAAAGAGTTGCCCGACACTGTAGAGGAATGCCGACTGAAAGAAGGCGACAACAACCTCACACTGCAGGCCATTGCTGCCATCAGCGACCCTCTGCGCGAAGAAGTGCCTGGAGCCGTGATGGAATGTCAGAGTGCCGGAATAGACGTGAAGATAGTGACTGGCGACACTTCGGCAACGGCAATAGAGATAGCCCGCCAGATAGGCATCTGGACCGACAGGCTGCCCGACGGGGCGCAGATTACAGGTCCAGACTTTGCGGCACTCTCCGACGAAGAGGCTTTCCAAAGGGTAACGGCACTGAAGGTGATGAGCCGTGCGCGCCCTACCGACAAGCAGCGGCTCGTGAACATGCTGCAGAAGCATGGCGAGGTGGTGGCTGTGACTGGCGACGGAACCAACGATGCACCGGCACTGAACCATGCCCACGTGGGACTGTCGCTCGGTTCGGGTACGAGCGTGGCGAAGAACGCCAGCGACATGACACTTATAGACGACTCCTTCAGCAGCATAGTGAAGGCTGTGCAGTGGGGGCGTTCGCTCTACAGGAACATCCAGCGTTTCATATTCTTCCAGCTTGTGGTGAATGTCACGGCACTGCTGCTCGTGCTTGGAGGTTCGATGATAGGCACGGAACTTCCGCTCACCATCACGCAGATGCTCTGGGTGAATCTCATCATGGACACCTTTGCGGCAATGGCTTTGGCTTCGTTGCCTCCAGAGAGCGAGGTGATGAAGGACAAGCCGAGGAAACAAACCGATTTCATCATCAACCGCCACATAGCTTGGGCTATTGGCATTGTGGGCTTGTTGTTCTTTGGCTTGATGTTTGGACTCCTCTACTATTTCGAACGGGTGGCTGGAGTGTCGGCAGAGGAACTGACTGTGTTTTTCACAATATTCGTGATGCTGCAGTGGTGGAACCTGTTCAACGCAAAGTCGCTCGGCTCGCGCCGTTCGGCGTTTCACAAATTCCTTTCCGACAGAGGACTTCTGTTTGTGCTGTTTATAATTCTGGCTGGTCAGTGGCTGATTGTTGAGCTTGGAGGAAAGATGTTCCGAACGGTGCCGCTCGACATTGAGACCTGGCTGTGGATTATCCTTGGCACGTCGCCTGTGATGATAGTTGGTGAGATAGTGAGGAGAATAAGAAGATGAGAACAGTGGTTTTTGGCGACGGTATGGCAGCAAGCATGCCCTGTGTAGCCACAATAGGTTTTTTCGACGGAGTACACCGTGGGCATCGTCATCTCATCGGTGAGGTGACGGCGAGGGCTCGTGAGGAAGGCGTGGAGTCGGTGGTGGTGACTTTCGACCGCCATCCACGACAGGTTGTGTCCTCCGATTTTAAGCCCCGGTTGCTCAGCACCATGGAGGAGAAGCTCGTGTTGCTTGAGAAATCGGGAGTGGATAGATGTGTGGTGTTGCCTTTCGACAGGGATATGGCAGCCATGTCGGCACAGGAATTCATGTCTGAGATACTTTCAAAGCGACTTGGCGTGAAGGTTCTTTACACTGGCTACGACCACCGTTTCGGTCACAACAGGAGCGAGGGATTCAGCGACTATGTGGAGTATGGGCGGGAGTTGGATATGGAGGTGCTCCAAGGCGAACCTTATCTGCTCGATGGCGTCAATGTGAGTTCCTCGGTGGTGAGATCGCTGTTAGAGGCGGGTGAGTTGAGGCTTGTCTCAAGGTGTTTAGGCTATAACTACACGATATTGGGACACGTGGTGCGGGGTGAGCATGTGGGCACTGCCATGGGTTTCCCTACGGCTAATATTAAGGTGGACGATGACCTGAAACTGATACCAGCCAATGGGGTTTATGCTGTGAAGGTGCGTGTGGCAGGTTTTGCCGAGGAGATGACAGCCATGCTCAATATTGGCTTGCGCCCAACCTTTGAAGGCAAAGAGAAGACCATTGAGGCTCATATCCTTGGTTTCTCCGGCGACATATACGGAAGACAGATAGCAGTGTCGTTCTACGAAAAGATTCGCGAAGAACGGAAGTTCCGTTCCTCTGCAGAGCTTGCCGCACAGCTTGATGCTGACGCGAGCGAGGCGGAAAGAATATTGAGGACTGAAGGTTGAATTGCTGCGCTTGCCTAATTCTTAATTGTTAATTATTATTTTTATGAAACGGACAATATTTAATGTGACAAGCTATCTTGTCTTGTTTGTTGCGTTGCAACTTCTGGTTGTAACAATAGTGAACTTTGTGGCAACATCGGTGTTCCATACGGTTGAGGGCAACCCAGTGACGCTGCTTGTAGGCTCGGCTGTAACAAATGTGGCTGTGGTGGCA
Organism: uncultured Prevotella sp.; assembly: GCA_945637645.1. Classification (GTDB taxonomy): domain Bacteria; phylum Bacteroidota; class Bacteroidia; order Bacteroidales; family Bacteroidaceae; genus Prevotella. The sequence continues at coordinate 2,352 of CALZDK010000114.1, read as the reverse complement.
CTTTTCCTGTCGCTCAAGATGTCGCCTGTGAACAAGGAATACTTGTTGTCGAGACCTTGGGCTACACTTGCATGGAGTGTTGTTTGCGCCTTGGGCGTGGTGCTGCCCTCGGTGTGGCTTCAGGAGCTTCTTCCCCCATTGCCCGACGTGGTTTCAGAGCAGATGATGAAGATGATGAGAGTGCCTGGAGGATATTTCGTCATTGCCGTGCTTGCTCCAGTGGCAGAGGAGTTGGTTTTCCGTGGAGCAATACTCCGACAGCTCTCTGAGACTCTCAGAAGCCGCTGGACAGCCATTGCAATATCTGCCTTGCTGTTTGCCCTTGTGCATGGTAATCCGGCACAGATGCCTCATGCCTTTGCCATGGGACTGATTCTTGGATGGATGTATTGCCGCACGAAGAGCATAGTTCCGGGTGTTGCCTTCCACTGGTGTAACAACACCGTGGCATATTTCCTTTCGATAGTGCTTCCTGACCCTGACGCCAAGCTAATAGACCTGTACGGAGGCAATGAGACATCGCTAATCCTTAGCCTTGTGTTCTCGCTCTGCATCTTTGTTCCTGCCATTGTGCAACTCAACATGAGGATGAAAAGATAAAAAAACGGGGCCGTTATCCTTTCGGATGAACGGTCCCTTGCGATAGTATGTTATGAAAAATTTGAGAGAATCGAAACTTCACAGTTTCTTGTTTTACTAAACATGATTTTTATTATAGAGAAAGCATAGAAATTATCTACTTTTTGTTGCTAAAGCTTTTCGACAATAGCTCGGTGAACTCTTTGTCGATGTCGCCCGTGAGGTTGACAATCACCAATCCGTCCTTTGTGGTATCGCTATGAAGCATTATCAGTTCCACCACTTTTCCATCCTTTGCCTGTCGGGTGTAGAACGCGCCGTGAGAGTGGTCGTTGTGGTAGTCCTTGTTGTGGCTGAACCGCCTCGGATATTTTTGCAGCAGTTTTTGCGCCTTTTCGTAATAAGCGTCGCCAGAGGTTGACGCCATTATTATCCGAGCTGTCCGGAGCTTTTGTATTGCCTGGGCAATGAGTTCGTTTCTGTTCTCGTCGTGGTGTTTTGTCAGTTGTTCCATCATTTTCGGACCTATTGTGACGCAGTGTATTGCCGTGTCACCTTTGCAGGAGTCCATGAATTTCGACGCGAAATCAACGGCGCGTTGCGCCATTGCCAGCGAGCATATCATAGCCGCTGCGATAAGACAAGCGGCTCTTTTCATTCGGTCCTCCTCATGTCGTTCTTCGCCGCGTCGCCCATTCCTACTATGGAGTCGTTCTGCTGTGGCTGGCTGAATCCCTCGGAAATCATCTCTAAGGCGTTCTCAACCTTGTCGTAGGCAGCTGTCGGGTCGTTATATGTGTCCTTATAGTCCTCGTAGTCTATTTCCTCGTCGGCAGGTTTGTTGCCGAATTGGAACTGTGCCGCACCGCCGAGAGCCACTATCATAGCCACTACGGCTGCAGCCTTGAAAAGCGGCATGAGTCTCTCGTGTATGGAGACGCGCACTGCTTTCACCTTAGGTGTCTCAGCGTCGCCCGTAATCGCCAATATCCTCTTGTCGAAATCGTCGCCGAGACAATCCTCTTTCTTTGTCTTTTGCTCAAAGATGAACAGACTTTTATATTTGCGGAGGCTTGCCGGCACATCCTCTTGACTGAAGAATGCCCGCAGGATGCTTTCCTCCTCAAGAGAGGTCTCGCATATCCAATAGCGTTCCAACAATTGTTCTATATACTTATAGTCCATAACTATCTGTTTCTGAGAATTTTTTCTTTATTGTTTGTCGTGCCCTGAAGAGATTCACCTTCACTTGGTCTTCGCTGATGCCCATCACCACGGAAATCTCACGGTATGTTTTCCCTTCGATGTCGCGAAGCTGAACGACGGTGCGCTGCTTCTCGGGCAAGAGGTTGATGAGTTGTCGTACTACGCAGATGTGGTCGTTGTCCATTGCCTGTTGCTCAGGGTTTGAGGAATACGAGACGTCGGGTGTGTTTCCGTAGCTGTTCTCATCGAGTGCCTCATTGTTGTTCTCAGCCGCTTTGGCTTTGTCGAGGGCGAGGTTTCGGCAGACGGTGAGGCAGTATGCCTCAATGGATTCTATCTCGTCCCATTGCTCGCGTTTGTTCCATACCTTTATCATTGTTTCCTGCACAATGTCTTCTGCCTCCGCGTTATTCAGGGTAATGCGAAGGGCAAGCCGATAAAGTTTGTTCTTCAACGGCATGACATCGTTTCGGAAACTGATATTTTTCATACCCTCTATGTTGTTGACGATTTGGAAAGGGGAAATGTTACAGGGGAAAATGTTAAAGAAAATAAAAACGAAAACGA
>CALZDK010000113.1 GCA_945637645.1 uncultured Prevotella sp. | reverse complement strand
GAGAGACATCGATACTCCATTGTTTTCATTCATTGAACAATTATGAAAAAGTGATGAAATGCGGAAGAAAGTGTGGAGATTGGAGAAAAGTGTAACTCCTTAATTACCAACAATTTCCTTTACTTCCGAAAGTTGAAGAAAAAATTAAAGTATCTCGACACCACATACGGCAAAAAGGGAAGTAGGTTTGTTGTGGAGCTGTAACGATATAAGTTCCACGCCCCCAGACAAAAGACTTGGCTAAAAGTTCCGATATACATTCCGCAAGGCGTCGGGATTGCCCATGTCGAACATCTCGCCGTCTATCTTCACTCCCACCATGCCGTATTGCTTGCGCACTGCCTCAAGAGCCGTGGTAAGCTCAATTTCCCTGTTTTGGTCGTGGTTCTCGTATGCCTCAAGGATGTCGGCGGCAAGCTGTTCATAAACCTCTGGAGTGAGGATGTATTGTCCAAAGACTGAATAATATTCCTTTGTGCCAAAGTCGCCGGACACACCGAGATGTTCCTCGGCAAAATCCACAGTAGGTTTCTCCGACATTTGCGAAACATTCATTATGGTCTGTTTCTTGTCCTCCCACACTCCGCTGAGAATGCCATAACGGCTCACCTCGTCGAGTGGTATGGAGTGAATACTTATGGTCAGCTTGTTGTGCAGTTCGTATTTCTCTATCAGCTGCAATGCACAGGTTTTGTTGGTCCGACTGCGGTAGATGGTGTCGCCGAGCATCAGGAGTACAGGCTCGTTGGCGGCAAAGTCGCGGGTCTGGTAAACGGCATGGCCGAAGCCACGTTTCTCTGCTTGTATGACATACTGCAGATGCTTGCCGATGTTCTGTATGTGATTTTCATACTCCTGGTTACGCGCACTGAGTTTGGCAAGATGCTCCTGCGGCAGTGGCGTCTCGAAGAAGTCGCGATAGACTTGTCGTTCCTCTTCAGAGCCGAGGACGAGGCAAATGTCGTCGATGCCACTGGCAATGAGTTCCTCAAGCAAGATGAGAATCACGGGCTTCACCATTCCGTCGGCACATGGAATAGGGAAGAAATCCTTTTTCAGACAGCGGGTGGCAGGATAGAGGCGGGTGCCGAAACCAGCCACGGGTATGACAGCCTTGCGCACAGCATGCACTGGACACATAGTCAGCTTGTAGGCTTGCATTCCACAAGAGTTGAGATAGTCCATGAGTTTCAGCTGCGACTCCTCGTCGCGTGCGAGGAACTGCACCGATCCGTCGCCATGCGAACCCACACCTTTCCCTCCATAGACGAGAGGCTGGATGTTCGGGTCGCTAAGCACACGTTGCAGCTTCGGTGCCTCAAGAGCCCTCGACATTGGGGCGATGTCGCTGTTGAAAAGGTTCTCCGCCTCGGTCATCAGCCTGCCCAGCGCCTCCAAGTCGCCCTCTGCCATATATTTCACTGCCTGGTTGACAATCTGCTGGTTTTTCACTCCAAGGGCTTCGTGCAGACGTTGTCCCACCTCGTCGGTGGCGAAAGGATAGGCACGGTTGAGGTCGCTGAGGATTTTTATGGTGTCCTTGTTTGCGCAAAGGTCGGCAAACACCCAGTAGAGATGTTTCTTAATGTTCAATGCCTGTACCGACACCTCGTCGCCGTCGAAGGTCATAAGACTCGGTTTCACGCCGAAAGCACACGCCTGGTCGAGTCGTCCGCAACGCGACTGTGTGCGCAACTCGCCGAGATAGGCGATATTCATTTCGCCAAGAGTGTTGAGATTAAGCTTATATAGAATATTGAACGCGCGAGCCACAAGCACACAAATGGCAGCACTGCTCGACAGTCCGCTCTTTATAGGCAGTGTCATCGACGTTATTCTTATCTTAACGCCTCCTACTTTGTACCATTCGAGCATATAGGAAGCCACACCTGCGCAATAGCAGAAAAACGAGCCCGACTTGGCAACATGCTTCAGGTCTTGCTCGAGCATGCGGCAAGAAAAGTCATGCCACACGTCTGCAAGCTCCGGGGCATCGCTTGTCAATTCAAAGACGGGAGATTTCTCCACCTCAGCATATACGCCTTGCTCTATACCTGTCACTATGGCAGCTCCAGGCACTATGTCGGCATTCATAGTTCTATAATGTCCAGCCCAGTCTGAGTGTTCTCCAAAAAGACAAAGACGTCCAGGAACGAATAATTGGGTCATATTTCTTATCTAAGTTTTTAGTTTCTGAGTACAAAGGTAGTAATTTTGCATGATAAAATGAAAATAAATAGAAGAAAATTTGGTGAATAAAGTATTTTTTCCTAATTTTGCACCACAAATTATCGTTAAACCTTTAAATTATTACCGCCTATAAGGAAAAACTTTACTTAACAAAAGAACTTTTAAGTAAATGGAAGAAAAGAATGTGATGACCGACGAACAGTTGGCCATTGATTATATGGCGGGTGACAACAAGGCCTTCGACGAATTGTTGAGGCGATACAAAAACAAGGTTTTCTCGTCTGTATATAATATGATAAACGACAGGCTCGCCGCTGAGGATGTCTTTCAGGACATCTTCATCCGCATCATTGTGGGCCTAAGGGAAAACCGCTACACCAGCAAGGGATATTTCAATTTCTTGGTTGCCACGATAACACGCAACGCCATTATTGACTATCACCGCAAGAACAAGATTCTCCTTGCGGATGTCAATGAGGACAACGACCTCTGCACCCTGAAGGGGCAGGATGTTATTGACATCTGCAAGGAGGAAAGCATTGTGAACAAACAAACTCTCGACAATGCAGTGAAACTCATGAACCACCTGCCTGAGACACAGCGAGAGGTGGTTTATATGAAATTCTTCGAGAACAAGTCGTTCAAGGAGATTGCCGAACAAACCAATGTCAGCATAAACACGTCGCTCGGTCGAATGCGCTATGCTCTCATCAACATGAGACGCATGGCGAGGGAGCACAAAGTGCTGTGAGTATCACAAACTGCGCAGTTCCCTTATCACCGCCAATGGGTCGGGAGCCTTGAACACATAGCTACCACTGACGAGCACATCAACTCCAGCCGCCACAAGCCGTGGAGCTGTCTCTGCCTGCACACCACCGTCAACCTCGACAAGTGCCTTTGATCCGCTCTCGTTGATGAGTTTCTTCAGGCGCTTCACCTTTGCTATGGTGTTCTCGATAAACTTCTGTCCACCGAAGCCGGGGTTGACACTCATCAGTAACACCATATCCACATCGGCTATGATGTCTTCCAACACAGAAACGGGAGTGGAGGGATTGAGCGTCACTCCAGCCTTCATTCCCGCATCGTGGATTTCCTGTATGGTGCGGTGCAGATGGGTACATGCCTCGTAGTGAACATTCATCATCATTGCCCCGAGCTTGGCAGTCTGCTTAATGTATTGCTCTGGATGAACAATCATGTAATGCACGTCGAGAGCTTTCTTGCATTTCGACGCTACAGCCTCAAGCACAGGGAATCCGAATGATATGTTCGGAACGAACACACCGTCCATCACGTCAAGATGAAGCCATTCTGCCTCACTGTCGTTAATCATTTGTATGTCGCTGTCGAGATGCAGAAAATCGGCAGCGAGCAAAGAAGGAGATACTATTGCCATCTTTTATGTTTTTTTTCAATCAGTTCAGTTTACACAGTATGGAACCACCACTCCATCCGCCTTTATTCTCGGACGATAGGTGTATGCCACGAGTCGTATGAATTCCAGGACCTTCTCACTTGGCTGCATTTCTTCTTGGGTAAAATTCTTCATAGGCATTGCTGTCATATTTTTATTGTTTTCTGTTTATTCTAATAAACGGACTACAACACCTTTTATTATATCAACACAAGGAAAAAGTTTACAGCCATTTCACGAGTCACTCCAAATGGTATTCGCCAAGGTCTTTCATGCCGTTGAGGAAGTCGGCGGCAGCCATTCGTTTCTTCCCTGCCAACTGCACCTCCACGAGTTCAAGTACATTATTGTCGCCACACTTTACCAGCATTCTGCGACCGTCAACAACAATGGTCCCTGGCTTTGCCGAAGCACCTTCGTCAGTCTTTCGGGTGGCATAGACTTTAAGCACGGTTTCCTTTCCTGCTGGCGAAACAAGTGTAGTCCAAGCTCCGGGAACAGGACTCAATCCGCGTACGAAATCGTAGTTCTGTTTGGCTGTGCGCGTCCAATCGATGCGGCAAGTTTCCTTGAAAATCTTCGGTGCCTGTCTTATCTCTTTATGCGCCTCAATCATCTCTTCCTGCGGCATAGCTTTCGGACGACCATTCTCCTTAATGATATATTCGATGGTCTTCAAACATATTTCTGCGCCGAGGTGCATCAGTCCGTCATAGACGTTCTCCACGTTGTAGTCGTCGGCAATTTCAAACGGCATCTGCATTATCACTCGTCCAGTGTCGATGTCGTGGTCGAGGAAGAATGTAGTCACTCCTGTGGTTGTTTCTCCATTGATTATTGCCCAGTTTATTGGCGCAGCGCCACGATACTGAGGCAAAAGGGCGGCATGCACGTTGAACGTGCCATACTCCGGCATAGCCCAAACCACTTCGGGCAACATACGGAAAGCCACCACCACCTGAAGGTTGGCATTATAGGATCGCAACTCCTCAACAAAGTCAACATCCTTCATCTTCTCTGGCTGCAACACTGGCAACCCATGTTCCAAGGCATATTGCTTCACCGCCGAAGGCTGCAACACGCTGCCGTGTCTGCCAACAGGCTTGTCGGGTTGTGTAACCACAGCCACCACATTGTATTCGTTCTTTACGAGAGCATCGAGTGTCTCAACGGCAAACTCCGGTGTTCCCATAAACACTATTCTCAAATCTTCTTTGGTCATATTGTTTTTTGATTATGTCAATCTTCACTCATGTCGGCCACCATCTTCCGATACATGCCATACATCCTCTGTCGGGAGATGTAACCCTTGAGGTGATTTTCATGGTCGAGCACCGGAAGACAGTCGGAATGGGTATGGTCAAACACCTTCATCACGTCTGTCATCGGAGCATCGTCGTTGAGTGTCGCCGCTGGCTGCGTCATAAGCTGCCGAGCCTTGAAATGGTGATATAGTTCAATGCGGAACACCACATGTCGAATCTTCGTTATCTCTATCTCCCCCAACAGGTTTCCTGCCGCGTCGAGCACCGGAAGGAAACTGTTGCGGCTTCGGCTGATTTTGTGGACTATCTGACCAAGCTCCATGTCGGGACTCACGGCATTGAAGTCGCGGTCTATCACGCTGTCGAGACTCATCAGTGTGAGTATGGCGTGGTCGGTATGGTGGGTGATCAGCTTTCCCTGCTTTGCCAAACGCATACCGTAGATGCTGTGCGGCTCAAACATATATATGGTGAGATATGAGCATACGCTAACTATCATCAGCGGCACAAAGAGGCTGTAGCCTCCCGTTATCTCCGCAATGAGGAAAATGCCTGTCAGCGGAGCGTGCATCACTCCCGACATTACTCCAGCCATGCCGAGCAGGGCGAAATTCTTCTCAGGCAAATATACACCTATATTATATATGTTCCACAGGCGGGCAAAGAGGAAGCCACTGAAACAGCCTATGAAAAGACTTGGGGCGAACGTACCTCCACAACCGCCACCGCCATTGGTGGCAGACGTCGCGAACACCTTCGACAGTATTACGAGTGCCACATAAAGTACGAGCAGATGTCCCTCGCCGGCAAAGAGCGAATTGCTCATCACTCCGTTCCAGTCTGCCTCGGTGCGGCCGTTCAACAACAGGTTTATTGAGCTGTAGCCCTCGCCGAAGAGCGACGGGAAAAGGAAAATCAGAAGGCTTAGGGTCACTCCGCCAAGCGCGAGTTTCGCGTATGGCTTGTCCTTAAACTTGGCAAAGATGTCCTCGCAAAAGGTCATGGTGCGTATGAAATAAAGGCTCACAAGTCCGCAGAAGACACCAAGCAGGATGTTTGCCGGAGCTCGCTCCACCATCCAAAAACCGTCGAGATGGAATGTGAACAACGCCGTGGAGCCACTGAATATATAGGTGAAGCACGTTGCCGTGACACACGAGATGAGTATGGGCAGCAACGATGCCATCGTAAGGTCTATCATAAGCACCTCAAGTGTGAACACCAATCCGGCAATAGGAGCCTTGAAGATGCCGGCAATGGCTCCTGCCGCACCGCAGCCTACAAGCAGCATCAGCGTCTTGTTGTCCATGCGGAACAGTTTGCCAAGGTTTGAACCTATGGCAGAGCCAGTAAGCACTATAGGAGCCTCAGCTCCCACAGACCCACCGAAACCGATGGTGATGCCCGAAGCAACCACAGACGACCAGCAGTTGTGTCCCCTCAGCCGGCTCCGCTTGCTGCTTATGGCA
>CALZDK010000112.1 GCA_945637645.1 uncultured Prevotella sp. | reverse complement strand
TCAAACCTTTCAAACCACCCAAACTCTTTATCTAAGTTTCAGCGAATCTCTTGCGGTCTCAAGGAGTTGCTGACGTTCGACAAAACTTTTATCCTTTATTACGCAGACATCACGCAAGTTGGCGAAATCGGTAGAGAGGTGGATTTTCAGTCTGTATGAAAGTCCATCAGACGAGTTATACACCTCCACAATTTTTCCCACGATGATACCTGCCGGGAAAATGGAAGAGTAGCCGCTCGTCTCTACCCAGTCGCCACGCTTGAAATGTGCGTGACGGGGAATGTCCTCTACGCTTGCATAGTTTGATGCACCTCCGTTCCATTTCGTATAGCCGAAATATCCCCTGTTCCTTATGGCGCAACTGATGCGCGATTTGGAGTTGAGCAATGGCATTACTATGGAATAGTGGTCGGAAACGAGATACACCACACCTACCACGCCGTTGCCGCTGGTCACTCCCATGTCCACCTCTATACCGTCGGCACGTCCCTTGTCTATGGTGATAAGGTTGTCGGGGCGATTCACGGTGTTGCTTACCACCTTAGCCTGCACCACTTCATATTGTGCTATGTTGGCAGCGGCGAGCTTCTCGCGTGTCAATGTGTCACCCGTAGCCTCCGCATAGAGTCTCGACAACTGGTTTACTTGCCTTTCAAGAAAGAAGTTCTTTCGTGCGAGGTCAGTGTTCACTTTTTTCAGAGAGAAGAAGGCCTCGACAGATGAGTCCAGCTCATACACCATACCTGTCATCCAGTTGGCAGACGTGAACCACACACTGCCTTGATAGTGGTTGAATTGGAACAACAGTAACAGGCTCGCCACTTCCAAAACCACGAAAAGCAGCCAGTTGTTGTATTTTGCTATGAAATCGAGTAGGTTGCGCATACCTCTTCTTAACCTTCTCCCCTCTACCTTTTATACACTATCTCTAACCTTCTTATCTCATCAAGAACGAGAAACGGTCAACGTTTTTCAGGGCTACACCTGCACCCTTTGCCACACTGTGGAGCGGGTCTTCCGCTATGTGGAACGGAATGTTTATCTTGTCTGTCAGACGTTTGTCAAGACCTCGCAGCAAAGCGCCTCCGCCGCTCAGGTAGATACCGTTCTTCACGATGTCGGCATATAGCTCCGGTGGAGTATTTTCAAGTGCTGAGAGCACGGCGTTCTCTATCTTTGCCACTGTCTTATCCAAGCAGTGCGCAATCTCCTGATAACATACAGGCACCTCCATTGGCAGTGCGGTGATTCGGTTTGGTCCATGAACGACGTAATCGTCTGGAGCCTCGTCGCCAAGGTCGGTGAGTGCGGAACCCACGTGTATCTTGATGCGCTCAGCCATACGCTCGCTGACCTTCACGTTGTGCTGGCGGCTCATATATTCCTGAATGTCAGCAGTAAGGTCGTCGCCGGCAATGCGTATTGAGTTGTTGCTAACGATACCGCCGAGTGATATTACGGCAATCTCCGTTGAGCCACCGCCAATATCCACTATCATGTTGCCCTCAGGTGCCTCAACATCGATACCTATACCTATAGCAGCCGCCATAGGCTCGAAAATGAGGTACACGTCGCGTCCGTCGGCGTGTTCTGCCGAGTCGCGTACGGCACGCAACTCAACTTCAGTGGAACCCGAAGGCACTCCGATGACCATTCTCAGCGAGGGCGAGAAGAGTCGGCTGCCCGTGTGAACCATCTTTATAAGTCCGCGCATCATCTGCTCGCAGGCAGAGAAGTCGGCTATCACTCCGTCGCGCAAAGGACGGATGGTGCGGATGTTGGCATGTTCCTTCTCATACATCATCTTTGCCTTCTCGCCGACTGCAATCATCTTGTCGGTGCGACGGTCGAGTGCCACCACGGAAGGCTCGTCCACCACGATTTTGTCATCAGAGATGATGATGGTGTTGGCTGTGCCGAGATCCATCGCTATTTCTTGTACGAATGAAAAAAATCCCATATTTATTTTACTTAAATAATGTTTGATTAAGAATTATGAATTAAGAATTAAGAGAAATTGGTTCACTGAGGTGATACATTCTTTTTATTTTTCCCTTGATTTATAATTCATAATTCTTTTTTTTAATTCTTAATTACCTAAGAACCATCCGTGGATAGCCGTATCATAGTGGCTGCTTACGCCAAAGGCACGGGAAGCGAACATCTTGCGCTGGGCAAGTGTGGTCTCAGCTCCCTGTTCCTTGAGGATGTCGAGCAGCACGCTGTATTCTGCCTTGCTTGGTACAATAACCACGTCGTTGAAGTTTTTTGCTCCAGCACGGATGAGCGAGATGCCGCCAATGTCGATCTTCTCGATGATATCGGCTTCTGACGCACCGCTTGCCACGGTGTCCTCGAAAGGATAGAGGTCAACAATAACGAGGTCAATCTCAGGAATCTCATACTGCTTCATTTGCTCTTTGTCGCCCTCGTTTTCTCGACGGCCTAAGATGCCGCCAAACACTTTGGGGTGAAGGGTCTTTACTCGACCGCCGAGGATTGAGGGATATGTCGTCACGTCCTCAACCTTCTGGCACTCATAGCCAAGTGACTCGATGAATTTCTGAGTTCCACCAGTTGACAGGAACTTAACACCCTCTTCGTTGAGCTTCTTCAACAGCTCGTCCAAACCATCTTTGTGGAAAACCGATACCAATGCGGTTTTTATCTGTTTCTTATCAGCCATTTGTGATTAATATAACGTTATATTTTTAATATTTGTCGTATTTGGTGGCAAAGATACGAAATATCACTGATATTACAAGCGAAAAACCTATTTTTCTCATAATAATATTGTTTTTCTTGTCTAATATCATTTTTGATGGGAGTTTATATTACCATTCTTTATTGCAACCTGATGCTCTTAATCACTGTAGCCGAAGGTCCGATGCTGCCTGTGTGCTGAAGGTGGAAACCGCCGAAGGTGTAAGGATGTGGCATTGTGGCGGTGAGAACCAGCGGGGCATTGTCAATGCTGTCGTTGCTAATCATTGCCGTGAGTTGCTCTCCGTCGGCAGCCAGCTCCACACGGCAACCACGTTTGAACAGGTCGCAGCGTCGGGGTGCGGTGAGTTGTGCAATCTTTCCTTCTGCATACTCCACGAGAAGTGCAACCACGGCACGGTCGTAGTCGGGAGTTCGCATGAGGCGTAATCCATAGCCGGTAAGCGTGCGTGTGTCAAATTTTATACATATATCAAGATACTGTCCTGTTGCTGACCCGAAACCTTGACCGGCACTCTTGCATGGATCCAACTCCAATATGCATTTCTGCTTGTCCACAGCCACGCTTTCGTCGGCTGGAGTGAACATCATGCGTGCTCCTCGTTGTGTCTGCACCAGCCCCCAAGAGTTCTCTGCTCCATCTACTCCTTCCGCAAAGCCCCATGCCGGGCGTGAGTTGTCTGGTGTCCAGTTATATTCTGAAGTGTCCAAGGGTTTATGGCAGTCAAGAGTCCAGCCTCCGGACACTATCTCGCCTTGTGTCTGCAGGGCAAAGGGTGGCAGCACAAGGGGCAGAGATTCGGTCGGTGTGGGCACGTTGAGTGGCTTGCCGTTGAGCGTACAATCTTTCATTATGCAGAGGTGTCGAGGGTCGGGGCGCTTGCACCATTCTATTTTCAAATTGGGGTCGTCGCTTGTCCATCTGCAGTTCTTCATCGTTACCGGGCCGCTCACTTTTGTAAGATATTGTGTGCCTTGTGTCTTGCTGTGAAGGTCACAGTTGTCGAACGTCACGCCGCAGTCGGCTTCTGTGGTATAGAAAGGTTTCCCGCTATAGAGTGTCAGTCGGCAATGGTTGTAAACTCCTGTGCCGCACAGGGCGTCGTCCGTACACTCGAAGTAACAGTCGTCAAATCTCGTGTCTTTTGCGCCTACGAAAGGACAGAGGTTAAGGCGTGAGATGAAATGGCAGTTTCTGAGTCTGTAGTTTTTGCCTTGGCAGATGGCAATCTGAGCCTGCACAATGGCTTCTTTCCTTTTCGTCCTGTTCTTCGAAGGGTCGCGCTTGTAGTTAAGGTCCACATTGCAGTAGTTGCCGAAGGTGATGTTTTCCGCCGCTATGTCGCTTCCTATGATATGGAGCATGGTGAAGTTTCCGTCTGCGCCCTGCGTCTGTCCTCTGTTGCATGCCAACACCACGTCTTCTGCATTTTCGGATAGTCCTATTATCCTCACCCCGCTCATTCTCACCTCCATGGCAAAAGGAGTTGTCTCACCCGCTTTTGGACGGCGGATTTGCGGGTCGTCGGGATTGTCGAGCCAATACACCGAGGGTTTAATATATATGTATATAGGGTTTTTGCTGTTTCCGCTCATTTTCTCCGCGTAGCGAAATGCTTCCTCCACAGTTTTGAAGGCAAATCTGTCGCCACTGGCGTTCTCATCCACAAGAATGCATCTCTCGCTGGTTTTCATTTTCTTTCCCTTGTAGCGGAAATCGGTTGCCGTAGCGAACAGGCAGATAAATGCAAGGAGTGTCAGTATAATAGTCCGCTTCATAGTAGTTGTGCTTTTTCTTTTGCTGAGTGAAAAAAAAGGAGCTTCACTACGAAGCTCCCTTTGTTCTGATGTTTATTTCTTAACCTTGTAGAGGCGGAAGGTCATCGGAGCGATAGTGTCTTCTATCACCGTTGACTTCTTCTCTGCCTTGCAGACGAGACTTCCTGTCTGTGGCACTATGCGCTCTGGCTTGCAGATGCTGTTCTCCGCATCCATCTCGGTGCTTGTCAGGGTTATTGTCTCGGCTGTGCGCTCACCCTTTATGCCATTGAGGTTGATAGCTATAGGCTGTGCCTCCTTGCCGGTGTTTATTACCTTAACTATAATCTCTCCCGTGTTCTTGTCGAGCACTGAGCTTGCGAAAAGTCCGTTCTGTCCCTCCTGGCCGGCAACAAATTTCTTGTTCATGGTCAAAGGAAGCACGTTTGTACCCTTGTTCTGTGCATACATCTGCTGAACATAGTAGCTCACGGTCTTGAACATCTTTGTGTTGTCGAACCAAATCAAGTCGGGACGCCACTGCCATCCGTCAACATGGGCGAGGAGAGGAGCGTAGGCTGTCATATACACCACGTCGGCGTTGCGCTCGAGGTCGGTCATGAAGGCTGCCTCGTAGAGTGAAGTCTCAAAGTGGTTCCACTTCTTGCCCTTTCCGTGGCAAGCATACTCACCTGCAAAGACTTTCGGACCCTTGCGGTCGTAGCTCTCATAGCGCAGTCCGTGGCTCAGGAACCACGATTCCGGACGATAGAAGTGCTCGTCGACGAGGTCTGCCTTCTGCTTCTTCATTGCCTCCCATCCAAGGTCGAACATCTTACCCTCGGAGTCAGGTCCGCTGGTGCCCACAATCTTAATGTCGGGATATTTTGCGCGGATTGCCTCAACGAAAGGCTTCAGACGCTTGAAGTACAACTCGTCCCACTGTTCATTGCCGACACCGATGAACTTCATGTTGAAAGGTGCCGGATGTCCCATCTCTGCACGCTTCTTACCCCACTCGCTGTTCACGTCTCCATTGGCAAACTCGATGAGGTCGAGGCAGTCCTGGATGTAAGGCTGGAGGTCGTCGCAGGCAACATGCGCAGACTCGTTGTCCCAGTTCTGGAACTGGCAAGCCATACCTACGTTGAGCACTGGCAGAGGCTCTGCGCCAATGTCCTCGGAAAGCTGGAAGAACTCGAAGAATCCGAGTCCGTAGCTCTGATAGTAGTCGGGGAAATAGCGGTAGTCGAAGGTGTGCTCCCAACGGTTCTGGTTCAACGGACGGTTCTCCACCGGTCCGATGGTGTTCTTCCACTGGTAGCGTGTCTCAAGGTCACAGCCTTCCACGATGCAGCCTCCGGGGAAGCGCAACAGTCCTGGATGTATGTCGGCGAGAGCCTGAGCCAAGTCGCGGCGCATACCGTTCTTGCGGTTCTTGAATGTGTTGACTGGGAAGAGACTTACGTGCTCCAGGTCAACAGGGTTTGCACTTGCGAGATAGACGCGGAGGTTTGCCTTGTTGAAGGTGCGTGGCGACTTTATCACCACCTCATACTGCTTCCAGTCAGCAGACTTCACCTCGAGTTTGTTCTCCGTAAACTCCTGTTTCTCCTCCATGGTGTTTTGGTCGATGAGTTGCACACGGATTGTCGATGCACCCTTTGGGGCTCTTGCCCAAACGGTGAAGCGATATTCCTCGCCCTCCACAACTCCGATACCGAAGTAACCCTCGTTCTGGAGTCCTGTGCGGCGCTCCTTGTGTCCTGGGTCGCTAAGGGTCACATAGTGTGGACAACGCTCGAAAGGTCCGTCGTTCTTCAACTGTACCTTGCCGAAGACCTGCCAACCCATGAAGTTCTGCGGGAACTCAAACGATCGGTTTTTTATCAACTCACCATACAGACCACCGTCGGCAGCATAGTTGATGTCCT
>CALZDK010000111.1 GCA_945637645.1 uncultured Prevotella sp. | reverse complement strand
TCCCAATAGTCAACCTTGATACAGTTGTGGAGAATCTCGGCGCAACCACTCTGCTTGGAGATGATGGAAGGCGTGCCACACTGCATGGCCTCAAGAGGCGAGATACCGAAAGGCTCGCTTACGGAAGGCATTACATAAACATCGGAATCCTTCAAGCACTCATATACCTGCTTGCCTCGCATGAATCCCGGGAAGTGGAACCTGTCGGCAATGCCTCGCTCGGCAGCGAGATAAATCATTGCGTCCATCATGTCGCCTGAGCCGGCCATGCAGAAACGTACGTTGCGAGTGCGCTTGAGCACCATATTGGCAGCCTCGACGAAATACTCCGGTCCCTTCTGCATGGTGATACGTCCGAGGAAGGTGACAACCTTGTCCTTTCCTGTATGGTCTGGACGTGGAATGTCGTCGAATTCCTTCTTCAATGGGTAAACAGCATTGTGTACTGTGAAACACTTGCGCGGATCCTGATGATACTGGTTGATGACTGTCTGACGAGTCAGCTCGCTCACGCACATGATGCAGTCTGCCCAGTCCATACCGTTCTTCTCAATGGAATAGACCGTTGGGTTCACCTTTCCGCGGCTGCGGTCGAAGTCGGTGGCATGAACGTGGATGCAGAGAGGTTTACCGCTGACCTGCTTTGCATGAATGCCAGCGGGATAGGTCAGCCAGTCGTGGGCATGGATGATGTCAAATTCTTCTGTACGAGCCACTTGCCCGGCTATGATGGAGTAATTGTTTATCTCCTCATGGAGGTTTCCGGGATAACCGCCGGCAAACTCCATTGCGCCAAGGTCATTGACATTCATATAGTTGAAGTCGGCATAGATATGGTCACGCAGCTTGAAATAGTACTCAGGCGACATGACATTCCCACAACGGTTCTTCACATAGTCGTAGTCAACGTCGCGCCAGGCGATAGGCACGCAGTTCATCGCCACAATACGGCAAGCACTGGTGTCCTCGTCGCCAAACGGACGAGGCAGGCACAAGACGGTCTCTATGTCGCCCTGGGCATAAAGTCCCTGGCTAATGCCATAGTTTGCAGTGGCAAGACCACCAAACACATGAGGAGGATACTCCCAACCAAACATTAATACTTTCATATTCTTGTCCTCCTTATTTTATTTCTGATATGTATATTGCATAGCGAGGAGCTTGATTGAGCGCAGAACCTCTGCCACATTCATGGCAAACGACATTCCGCCACGTCCGTGGAACGGCGGGTTGCCGTCGAAGAGTTCGGAGATGGAGCCGAGGGCATGATAGTTCATCTCGTCCTCATAGCCCACCATCTGACGCTCTATGAAGCTCAGACGGGTGTTCTTGTAGAGTTTCAGACAAGCCTCCATATAGAAGCCGCCGAGCCATGGCCATGCCGTTCCCTGATGGTAGGCATAGTCGCGCTGTGTCTGTGGACCCACATACATAGGGTTGTAGCCGCCACTCTTTGGAGAGAGCGAACGGAGACCCTTAGGAGTGAGAAGCTCGCGGGTACACACGTCGAGAACCGAACGTTTTTGCTCCTTCGACAGAGGCGAATAGTCAAGAGCCACGGCGAAAATCATGTTCGGACGTACACTCCAGTCCATCATGTTGCCATCCACATAGTCGAAGAGATAGCCATACTCGTTTAGGAACGTATCTACGAACGACTCGCCACAGGTCTTTGCCAAATCCTCAAGTTCTGCTGCCTCCTTTTCGCGTCCGTTCTCTGCAGAGATGCTTGCGCAGAACTTCAATGCATTGTACCAAAGTGCGTTGAATTCAACAATATATCCCGAACGTGGAACAACCGGGCGTCCATACGCCGTGGAGTTCATCCAGGTTACTGCCTTGTCGCGTCCGTTACTGTAGAGCAGTCCGTTGTCGTCGAGACGGAGATTCGGGTGCTTGCCATCAACAATATAATGTATTATCTCCTCAAGCAGCTTGCCGTACATAGCCGAACACTTGTCCCTGCCGGCAAACTTGGCGTACTGCTGTATTGACCATACAGCCCAAAGAGGTACGTCGGGTTGCTCAATCTCATAGATTTTTCCCGACTGCGGTTTTCCGTTCATAAACTCGCGGAGAGCCTTGGAGGCTGTTTGCATCACCAGCTCAAAGTAGTCCTGCTCATCTATTGCCAAGGTGAGTCCCGGCAAGGAGATGAACGTGTCGCGTGCGCGACACTTGAACCAAGGATAACCTGCAATTAGATAGCGGTCGTCGTTCTTCTCGCGGATGTGGAACTGGTGTGCGGCATTGACGAGACAATGGAAGAAGTTGTCGCGTGGCGCGCGGCTCTCCACCTCAGTGTCGAAGAGTTTCTTCAGTCCGCTTGTCTTTATCTCACTCGTAGAAGCAGAGAATACGATGCTCTCACCTTTCTTTATGGGCATCTCAAAATAGCCAGGAACGTAAAGGTCCTCGTTGGAGGCATATCCGCGCTCCTGCTCCTTGGGATACTCTATGCCACGATACCAGTCGGGCTGGAATACGAACTCGTTCTTCTTGCTGAACTGCATGTAGAGATTAGGATAACCGGCATACATACACGCACTGATACCATTATCCACTTGCTCATACGCACGGCTTGCCGTCGAGTTCTCGTGAGTGAACTGGCGGACGCTTCTGAAAGCCATAAACGGACGGAAGCGCAAGGTTGTTGCCGAATGGGCATCAACCAGCGTGTAGCGGAGCAGGATACGGTCCTCGTAGTGCTGGAACACCACTTCCTTTTTTAACACTACGCCACCAACACGGTAGAGTGTTGTAGGCACTTTGTCACAATCAAACTCTCTGATGTATTTGTGACCCTTTGGACTGTAGTTGTTGCCTTGATACTTATGGAGTCCAAGGTTGAACTCGGCTCCATGCTGAATCACGGTAACGTCGAGAGACGACAGCAGCACATGGTTGTCATCGTCCAATTCAGGCACTGGAACAACCAGCAAGCCATGATACTTGCGCGTGTTGCAGTCAACGACCGTTGAACATGCGTAGGCACCTGAGCGATTCGTTCTCAGCAATTCACGACGTAGTGACTCCTCAAGGTTAGTCATTACAGCTTTTTCAAATCGTAAATAACTCATAGTTCCTATATTAAGGTAATTTATACGAAGTTAGTTTTATTCATTGTTTTAGAGGATTTCCGGCAAGCCTTTTGGGGGTCTTTCCGTCAATCCACCCCAAAATTAGTAATTTTGTTTGTTACTACCAAAGAAAAAACAAATTATTTGCAAAAAAAGTGTGTTTTTAATGGTTTTGCAACACTTTTTGTGAAAAATATTAGCTCTTTTGAACTATTTTTTGTACTTTTGCAATGCAAAAAAGAGACATTGGTAAAATGATTGTAATCAAAGAGTATAACAAGCAAGACATTGCTGACTCCATGTCTGAATTGTGGGTTCTTCTCACTGAGGACCAAAAACAATATCTTGCGGAAAACACAGAGTTCAACATCTATAGCAAAAACGAACTCATCTACATTGAGGCCGAGTCGCCCAAATACATCTACTGCCTGACCAAGGGGAAGGTGAAAGTGTTTAAGAGTGGAGCAAGCGGCAGGACACAAATAGTAAGGTTCATAAGACCTACGGGAATGTTCGGCTATCGGGCGGCGTTTGCCGACGAGGACTATATGACGGGGGCTTCCGCTTTTGAGGAGTCAACGATATGTACCGTACCCGTCAGTGTGATAAAAAACATAATCATACAGAACAACAAGGTTGCCATTTTCTTTATCAAGCAACTGGCCGCAATGCTTGGCGACGCCGACCTGCTCACCGTAAACCTGACACAAAAGCATATCAGGGCAAGGGTGGCAGACTCCCTATTGGCAATGAAGGACAAATACGGTGTGGAGGATGACGGTATGACACTTAGCATCTACACCTCACGCGAGGACCTTGCCAACACCTGTGGAATGACCACCAGCAATGCCATTCGCACTCTCTCTGCACTTGCAGCGGAGAAAGTGGTGGGACTTGAGGGAAAGAGAATTAAAATACTGGACGAGAAGAAGTTGCAGACGATAGCCTCAAAGGGATAACTACTTTGGGATAATGAAATTGACGACTTCCTGCTCTACAGTTATCGAACACTCACCAGACAGGCGGCCAAGCAAACGGCCGTCTATTCCCACAAGGGCTTGATAAGCCTTTATTATATCAACCTTGCGAGAACGGTAGGGGCATACGCCACGATGGTTGAGAAAACGTCCGGTGAACAGAAGCCAAAAGCCCTCGAGAAGTTGGATAATGCCTGTAGATACCACGACTGAAACATCCACCATTCCATTGTAGGGCACAGCATTGGGAGTTTGTCCGTAACCAGGACCGCTGCCAATGCAGACATTCATAACCTTTCGGTCAACCACATCGCTGTTGATACGCAGGTGCATCTTGTACTCCATACGGTGGAAAATGAGCAACACGGCCGAAACGAGGAACGACAAGGTCTTTGAGCCAAGCAGCTTGCGTGTCTGACGGCGCAGGTTCATCATGTCGGCAATAAGTCCAATATTTACGCAGTTGACAAAATACCGCTTGCACTCTACTCCGTTTTTGTCCTCATATCGGATGCAACCAAGGTCGATGGCTCTTGTCCTATGGCTTGCCAATGCCTCCACTGCGGCGTTCACATCGTTCTCCTTCAGCCCCCAAAACTTGGAAAAGTCGTTGAGCACTCCGTAGGGAACAACGCCAAGGGCAATGTCGCGACGCTCGTCGGCAGGAATCTCCATAAGGCAGTTTGCCGCATCGTTCAACGCCGAGTCGCCACCAACTATGACTATTGTCTTGTAACCATTGTTGATGAACATACGCACCAACCTCTCCACACCGTGCATCGACTCGCTCATCACAATGTCATATTCCACATTGTGCTCCGCGAGGGCACTTTCGAGGCGCTCACGATACTTCCTTGAACGTGCTGCCGTCTGCTTAGGGCAAAACAGTATGCCCCACCTTGAATTGTCTATAGCCATAATTGCTTAATCTCATCTATTTTTGTTTCCGTCGGTATCGACGCGTCTATCCAATGTATCTTGGTGCCACGACGTTCCATTCCCCTGAACCATGTCATCTGCCTCTTGGCAAACTGGTGAATGGCAATTTCAAGCTGGCGGAACATCTCGTCATGACTCAGTTTTCCTATGACATACTCGGTGACATACTTATACTCCAAACCATAATATATAAGGTCTTCGGCTGGTATGCCACGGTCAATCAGTCGGCGTATCTCATCCACCATACCCTCCTCAAGCCTTGACTTCAGGCGTGCCGTTATCTTCTTTCTCCGTTCGTCGCGGCTTATGTCCACTCCAACGACAAGGGAATCGATCCTTGGCACGTCGGCACTCTCAATGGGGTGCTCTCCATTGAATGTCTCTATCTCTATCGCCCTTATGGCACGCTGCGCGGTGTCAACATCGGTGGTGTTGTGCATCTTGGAGCCGTTTTGCCGCTTCAACTGCTCAAGCATGGCAGTAAGCTCTGAAAGAGATTTTCCCTCAAGTCGTTGCCTCAACTCCTTGTTCTCCGGCACCGAAGCGAGATGATAGCCTTTCAGTACCGACTCAAGGTAAAGTCCGGTTCCCCCACAGAGCACCACGTTCTTCCCCCTGCTCCTTATGTCGTTGTATGCAGCCACAAAGTCGTGCTGATACTGAAACAAGTTGTATTTCGCCCCCGGCTCCACCACATTAATAAGGTGATAGGGCACCTCCCGCCCATCAACGGTATAGTCGGCAAGGTCTTTTCCTGTACCGATGTCCATGTCACGATACACCTGTCGGGAGTCGGCACTGACGATTTCCGCGTCAATGTCGGCAGCCAACCTTGCCGCAAGAGTTGTCTTTCCGCTTGCCGTAGGTCCGAGTATGGTAATCATCCTTTTCATTACGAGAAACAAATTCTTCTGCAAAGATAGTGCAAAATCAGTTAACTGCAAAGGAAAACGCCGATATTTTATCAAAAAAGCCGCCCGAGGGTTACTCGGACGGCTCAATGTTATGAAAGCTGTTAAATGGATTAACCGTTAACCTTCTTCATGTGTGCGATGAGCTCGAGCACCTTGTTAGAGTAACCGATCTCGTTGTCATACCAAGATACAACCTTTACGAATGTATCGGTAAGAGCGATACCAGCCTTAGCGTCGAAGATAGAAGTGCGAGTGTCGCCGAGGAAGTCAGAAGAAACGACAGCGTCCTCAGTGTAACCCAGAACACCCTTCAGCTCACCCTCAGAAGCTTCCTTCATAGCTGCGCAAATCTCAGCATATGTAGCAGGCTTAGCGAGGTTTACAGTCAGGTCGACAACAGAAACGTCGAGAGTAGGAACACGCATAGACATACCTGTCAGCTTGCCGTTGAGCTCAGGAATAACCTTACCTACAGCCTTAGCAGCACCTGTAGAAGAGGGGATGATGTTGCCAG